>NZ_JBQQCE010000949.1:0-1050 GCF_052245645.1 Streptomyces sp. KR55
GCCCGGAACCCACCCAGGCGGGTCCGCCGCCGGTCCGGGTCCGGGCACCCATCACCGCGTGCCTGCGGTCGGCCCGGAGCCGGGCGCTCACCCTGGCGGGTCCGCTGCTGGCCCGGGTCCGGGCACCCACGCCGACGGGTCCGCGGTCGGCCCGGAGCCGGGCGCTCACCCTGGCGGGTCCGCTGCTGGCCCGGGGCCGGGCACCCATCACCGCGTGCCTGCGGTCGGCCCGGAGCCGGGTATTCACCCCGGCAGGTCCGCCACCGACCCGGAGCCCGGCACCCACCCCGCCGTCCCCGCCGCAACCCCCCGCGTCCCCCGCTCCATGGGCTCGCCGCACCGCGACGGTGAGCTGCGCCGCACCTTCCCCGCCTTCCCGACCCGGTCGTCCGACGACGCGCCCTTCGCCGCGACCTGGTGGGGCAACGCCTGGATCACCGCGCTGGAGGAGGGCGCGCTGGACGTCAAGCGGCTGGCGCGTGGGCGTGGTTACGCCGACCGCGGTCACGTGGACGCCATCACGGTCACGCCCGGACTCGTCCTCGCCTACGTGCGCGGCAGCCGCCCCCGCCCGTACCGCGTGCAGGTCCGGCTGCGCACCCTGGACGACGCCGACTGGGAGCGGTTTCTGGACGCCGCCGCCGACCGGCCCGCGCACATCGCCGCGCTCCTCGACAAGGAGATGCCCGAGGCGCTGGCCGAGGGGGACGTGCCGCTGCTGCCCGGCCCCGGTGACCTCGATCCGCGCTGCAGCTGCCCCGACCGGGGCCACCCCTGCAAGCACGCCGCCGCCCTCTGCTACCAGACCGCACGCCTGCTCGACGCCGACCCCTTCGTTCTGCTCCTGCTGCGCGGCCGGGGCGAACGCGAGCTGCTCGACGCGCTCTCCCGGCGCAACGCCGCCCGCGCGGCCCGCGCCGCCCAGGACCGGGAACCGTCCCCGCTGCCCGGCACGCGGGCCACCGCCGCCCTCACCCGGCGCGAACTCCGACCCCTCCCGCCCCCGTTGCCCCTCCCCCCGCACCCCGAGCAGCCCCCGGCATACCCGGC
>NZ_JBQQCE010000950.1:0-1041 GCF_052245645.1 Streptomyces sp. KR55
CTCTACACCTTCTCGATCCTCGGCAACGACACCCCGCTGGTCACCAAGCCCTTCCCGGAGCCGTCGCCCACCCACATCGCCACCATCGACAACGTCCCGGCATTCATCCGCCGCCGACAGCTCCACGACCGGCTGCTGGACCACTACGGCCCCGGCAAGAGCTTCGTCATCCGGCGCGACGGCGAGGACAAGCCGGTGCCGCCCTCGGACATCGTCGTCGCCGACCTGTCCGACTGGCGCTACCGGCCGAGGCGAGGCCAGGTGGCCGTCGACCCCGAGCTGGGCCGCATCGCCTTCGGCTCCCGTTCCGCGCCCCGCCAGGGCGTCTGGGTGGACTACCACTACGCGTCCGGCGCCGACATGGGCGGCGGCGAGTACACCCGGGACGACCGCGTGCCCCGCCCCGACGCGACCTTCTACCGGGTGGGGCCCGGACAGCCGTACCGGCAGATCATGGACGCCTACCGGGCCTGGCAGCACGACCGCCGGGCGAACCGCACCGGCCCCGAGGGCATCATCGAGATCGCACACAGCGGCGCCTACCAGGAACAGCTGGACTTCGACCTCGACCCCGGCGACCGGCTGGAGCTGCGCGCCGCCGAGGGCACCCGCCCGGTCATCCGCCTGCTCGACTGGTACAGCAACCGTCCCGACGCCCTCAACATCCGCGCGGTGTCCGACGACTGCGCCCCGCACGAACGCCCCCGCGTCACCCTCGACGGACTCCTCGTCTCCGGGCGCGGCATCAACGTCACCGGCCCCATGGGCGCCGTCGTGGTCCGGCACAGCACCCTGGTCCCCGGCTGGTCCCTGGAACCCGAGTGCGACCCGCACTCGCCCGAGGAGCCCAGCATCGTCCTGGAGCGCACCACCGCCTGCCTCCAGGTCGAGCACAGCATCCTCGGCACCGTCGAGGTCATCGGCGACGAGGTCACCGAGGAGCCCCTCGACATCCATCTGCGCGACAGCATCCTCGACGCCACCGCCGACGACCGCGAGGCCCTGTCCGCGCCGGACTGCCGGCACGCCCACGCGGTGCTC
>NZ_JBQQCE010000951.1:0-1041 GCF_052245645.1 Streptomyces sp. KR55
CCGGCCACCAGCGGGAACGCCGCCACCGCTCCTACCCTGCTCGCGTCCTTCCCCGAGAGGGCACCGAGCAAGGGGGTCGAGGCGACCAGCAGTGCCACGGAGATGAGCGCCACGGCGCTCGCCGCGCGCCGTTCGGTGCGCGCGGCGAGCGAGTAGGAGTAGGCGGTGATCACGGCGGGGGCCACGATGAGCGGGCTCAGCAGGAGGCCCAGGAGCGGAGCCAGTACGCCGCTCGCGGTCGTGACCGCCATGGCGGCCAGGGGCGCCCGGTGCCGCACCGGCAGCACCGCGCAGGACACGACGGCGAGGAAGTAGGCGGCGGCGGACGGCGGTGACAGCGTGCGGCCGTCGTCCTGCACCACGCCGCCGAGCAGGCAGAGCGCGAACGCCGTCGTCGTGATCGCCGCCTCCCGCCACCACGTGCTGCGTGCTCGCGGGCCACCGCCACCCGTGTTCGCCATGGCCGGCTCAGCCCCGGCCGACGGGCAGCCGCCGCCCTGCTGCGTCCAACTCGGCTGCGGGGGCCGGGACGTGCTTGCTCAGTGCCTCACCCTCGATATCCACATTCGGCAACACGCGGTTCAGGATACGGGGCAGCCACCAGGCCCGGTGGCCGAGCAGTGCCAGGACCGAGGGGGCGATCGCCATCCGGACGACGAAGGCGTCGAAGGCGACGGCGGCGGCCAGACCGACACCCATCGTCTGGATGGTCGGGCTGCTCATCCCGATGAACCCGGCGAACACACTGATCATGATGATTGCCGCCGCGGCCACCACACGTCCGCTGTGCCGGAACCCGCTGACGATCGCCTCGCCGGAGGAGGCGCCATGGGCGTAGGCCTCCCGCATCCGGGTGAGGAGGAAGACCTCGTAATCCATGGCGAGGCCGAACACGATGCCGATGATGAGAATCGGCATCAGCGACATGACCGGTCCGGTCTGCTCGATGCCGATGAGGTCCGCCGCCCAGCCCCACTGGAAGACGGCGACGAGGACGCCGAAGGCGGCGCCCACCGACAGCAGGAAACCGAGCGCGGCTTT
>NZ_JBQQCE010000952.1:0-1033 GCF_052245645.1 Streptomyces sp. KR55
AGGCACCGAGCAGGCGCCTACGGTCCTCGTACCGGCGGGTCCTCGAGCGCCTCGACGTGACCTCACTGCCTCACTGAACGGCCATCCGTGCAGGTCACGGCCAGTGACCCAGGCCAGTGACCCGGCCAGTGGAAAGTCACTGCCGGGGTGACACGTCACTGGTTTCGCCCCTGACGCTGGTTTCGGGTCGAGCCGAAACCGGTTTCGCCCCCGATATCGGGGATGACCTGCGAAGTTTCGGTTTTCGGGCACGCGGCGGGGACGCGAAAGGGCCCCCGCCGTGTTGCTGCGGCGGGGGCCCTGGGGTGAAACCGTCAGGTAGCCGAGTGCGCGAACCACTTGATCGCGCCCGTGGTGTCGACGAGCGCAGCGTCCGCCCGCAGCAGCGCCCGGAACGTCACCAGGTCGGAGTTGAACGCGTAGTCGTCCGACCGCTCGAAGCGGATCCCGTTGACCATGCGCACGAAGTACCGCGACCAGTCACCGAACAGAACCGACTTCGCCGAAGCCGCCATGGCGGGCACGAACGGGTCGATGAACGCGGGCTTGCCGATCATGGCTCCGGATGCCCCCGCGGGCCCCTCGGTCACGAAGTCGCCACCGACGATCTCACCCGCGGAAGCAGTCTTCAGCTTGCGAATGCTTGTCAGCGTGGCGTTGCGCAGCAGCCACCCGGCCGCGGGCTGCATCACATACGGCTCCGCCACCGACCCATACAGGTCGTACAGCAGATCTGTGCCCTGCCCGGCCGTGCCCTGCGCGCCGAAGCTCGACGCGGTGCCCGTCGGACCGGTGGCGCCCGCCGTGGCGTCGAGCAGCACCCCGCGCGGCTGCCCGGAACCGGTGCCGTTGATCAGATGGTTGCCGAGACCGAGCCCGATCGCCTGCCCGGCCTGCCGCGCCAGGTAGCCCTCAAGGTCGACCCCGGCGTCCTGCACGAGCTCGGTGGACACCTGCACCAGGAACCCGTACTTGAACGCGCCCAGACTGACGCTCGACAGCGTCGGGTCAGACTCGGGGATCGCGGCCGCCT
>NZ_JBQQCE010000953.1:0-1024 GCF_052245645.1 Streptomyces sp. KR55
GGTCCTGCAGAACACCCCCGGCTACCACGTGGAACTGCCGGGACTCGATGTACGCCCGCAGATGATCCACCCCGGCGGCGCGAAGTTCGATCTCTCGGTGAGCCTGACCGAGACGCTGGACGCGCAGGGCGCTCCGGCCGGCCTCGAAGGCTACGTCGAGTACGCCACGGACCTCTTCGACCGGGACACCGTTCGGCGGATCGTGCACTGGCTGGAGCGGCTGCTGACCGCCGTGGCCGCCGACCCGGGCCGGCGCATCGACGACATCGAGCTGCTGACCGAGGCCGAACGCCTCCAGCTCACCGGCACCTGGAACGACACCCGGCAGAACGTCCCGCAGGAGACCGTGCCGGCACTTTTCGAAGCGCAGGCCGCCCGCACCCCGGACGCGCCCGCCGTCCTGTTCGCGGACACCGCACTGTCGTACGCCGAACTGAACCGGCGCGCCAACCAACTGGCCCGACTGCTGATCCAACGGGGGATCGGACCGGAGGACCGGGTCGCCCTCATGCTGCCGCGCTCGCCCGACCTCGTCGTCGCGGTGCTGGCCGTCCTCAAGGCGGGCGCCGCCTACCTTCCGGTCGACCCGCAGTACCCGGCCGAACGCATCGCCTACCTGCTGTCCGACGGCGCACCCGAGCTGACCCTCGTCATGAGCGGCCGGACCGGCACACCGCCGACCGAGGCAGCCGTCCTGGACCTCGACTCGGCCCAGCCGGACCGCTTCCCCGACGACGACGTCACCGACGCCGAACGGCGTTCCCCGCTCACGCTCGCCCACGCCGCGTACGTCATCTACACCTCCGGCTCCAGCGGCCGCCCCAAGGGAGTGACCGGCACCCACACCGGCGCGGCGAGCCTGCTCGCGGCGCAGCGGCAGACCCTGCACGTCGGCCCCGGCGACCGGGTGCTGCAGTTCGCCTCGCTCAGCTTCGACGCGGCGTTCTGGGAAATGGTCATGGCGCTGTTGTCCGGCGCCACCCTGGTCCTCGCCGATCCCGACGGGCTGCGCCCCGGCGCCCCG
>NZ_JBQQCE010000954.1:0-1021 GCF_052245645.1 Streptomyces sp. KR55
CGGCGGCACCTGGGTGCTGGCGTTCTCCCTGCCCCGGCACGCCCAGGAGACACTGGCCGCGGTGCGTCTGGCGCGCGGCGCCGGGCTGCGCGTGGCCCTGATCACCGACCTGGCGCTCGGCCCGGTGGCCGACGAGGCGGACGTCACCTTCGCCACCGGGACGGGTTCGCGCCTGGTGTTCGACTCCTATGCCGCGCCGGGTGTGATGGCGGCCGCGCTGCTGCAGGCGATGACCGACGCCGACCCGGAACGGACACAGGCGCGGCTCGAGGCGTACGAACAGGTCTCGGACCAGCACCAGTTCTTCCTGCGGGACTGATCCGCCCGCGGTTCGCGCACCCCGTAAGGCATCACAAGCGGATCATCCACAACAAATCACGCATGAATGTTTTCATACGCCTTGCAAAGCGATCGGCATATATAAATACTGCTCGCGGATCCGCACCCGGGGCGGTCCCGGTCACTCCCCTAGACCGGGGCCGCCCCACCCCGTCGGACCGCCCTCTGCGACGCAGCACACCGGAAGCGATGATCATGCCCCTGACGTCCACGCGCATCAGCCCGGACTGGCCGTGCCAGGTCAAGACCCCCGGCAGCTACGACTGGGAGCGCTCGGCGGCCAAGTGGCTGCGTGAGCTGGTGCCGGCGCGCTACGCCGGCTATCCGGCGCTGATCCGCCACCCCGTGCTGCTCGCCCGCCACGCCCAGATCCAGGTACAGCACGAGATCCGGGTGGCCCGCACCGCTCTGCAGACCGCACGGGCCGACCTGCCGAGGCTCGGCATGCCGGAATCGGTCATCGAGCACACGATCAAGCTGTACGCCGCCGAGGTACTCCAGCTCCAGCACATCGCGCGCAGCGTGCGGGCGGTCACCGAGGCGCTGGTGGAGCACAACGCCGGGCGCTGAGGGGCGAGTCCTGGCTCAGCGCCGTCGAACTGCCCGGCGGCATCATGCTCGAGGCCGCGCTCAGCCGTCACCGACGGCCGCTCCCCTGTCCGCCGGATCCCGGGTGCGGCGG
>NZ_JBQQCE010000955.1:0-1018 GCF_052245645.1 Streptomyces sp. KR55
ACGAGTTGGTGCGTGATAGCGGGTGGGCATGCTCTCGTGGTGAGGGGCATGGTCGATCGGGCGGTGTTGGCGCATCCGTTGTTCACGGGCATCTCGACGGCGCGTCTGGTGTCTTTGGTTGAGGAGTTGGCCTGTCCGTGGGCGGCTGCGGCGGAGGGGCAGCGGGAGCGGGTGCGGGGCGGAGTGAGGAAACGTGCGCCGGGGGCGGGTGCTCAGTACCGGCTGGTGTTCGTGGACCGGCTGGTGGTCACGCTGATTCATCTGCGCCATGACCTGCCCCACGCGGTCCTGGGCGTCCTCTTCGGCGTCGATCGCTCGACGGTCACTCGGGCCGTGGGTGAGGTCCGCGTGTTGCTGGCCGAACGGGGCTTTGCTGTTCCTGACCGTCCTGGCCTGCGACTTCGAACGCTGGAGGACGTCTTCGCCTATGCCCAGGCCGAGGGTGTCGAGCTGAGGCTGGACGCCACCGAGATCCAGGTCCGCCGCCCGGCCGCCGGCCGGGGAGGCCGGCGGGCGTTCGTCTCGGGCAAGAAGAAGCAGAACACGATGAAGGCCACTGTCATCGCCGACTGGCGTGGCCGCACGTTATGGACTGATGCCCTGCGGCCGGGGCGGATGCACGATGCGACCGCGGCTCGCACTGCGGGTATCACCGGTTGCTTCAACTACTTCGATCAGGTCGAGATTCTCCTCGACGACGGCTACCTGGGACTGAGCCGTGACCATCCCGGTCAGGCCCTTACCCCGCCCAGGAAGCCCCGGCCCGGAGCGCTGCCCGGCAGGCTCGAACAGTGGGAACAAGATCGGCACAGGCACTCGTCCGACCGGATCACGGTCGAGCACGCCCTGGCAGATCACAAACGCTGGAAGCAACTGCAGCGCTGGACCCACCGCCGCGATCGCCTGCCCGACACCTACCGAGCCATCGCCAGCCTTGTCTCCGACCGTACTGTCACCACCTGAAAGCAGGCCACCCCCAGGCCAGACACGGCCCACCCGCTATCACGCACCAACTCGT
>NZ_JBQQCE010000956.1:0-1014 GCF_052245645.1 Streptomyces sp. KR55
CCGAGGACGTGACCGGCGACGAGATCGACAAGGACGTACGGCAGGAGCTGCAGAGCCTGCCGAAGACGCTCGCGGACGATGTCGCCAAGAACCTGGTGATGGTCGCCCGGCTCATCGACGAGGACCCCGAGGGGGCGTACGGCTACTCCAAGGTCGCCCTGCGGCTGGCCTCGCGCGTGGCGGCCGTTCGGGAAGCGGCCGGGTTCGCGGCGTACGCGAACCAGAAGTACGGGGAGGCGCTGGCCGAGTTCCGTGCGGCGCGGCGTATGACCGGCAACGTCGATCTGTGGCCCGTCATGGCCGACTGCGAGCGGGGCCTGGGACGGCCGGAGAAGGCGCTCGACATGGCCGGCGCGCCCGAGGTGCACAAGCTCGACAAGGCCGGGCAGGTGGAGATGCGGCTGGTCGCGGCCGGTGCCCGGCGTGACATGGGGCAGCTCGACGCGGCCATCGTGACGCTGCAGAGCCCCGAGCTGGCCTCCAGCTCCGTACAGCCGTGGACCGCGCGGCTGCGGTACGCCTACGCCGACGCACTGCTCGCGGCCGGGCGGGAGCGCGAGGCGCGGGAGTGGTTCGCGAAGGCCGTCGAGGCGGACCGGGACGGCAGCACGGATGCCTCGGACCGGCTTGCCGAGCTGGACGGCGTGGAGTTCGTCGACGCTCTCGACGAGAGTGAGAGTGAGCTGAGTGACGAGACCGGTGAAGGCCGGGACGACGACAAGCACTGACGTGCCCGAGTGAAGGGGGCGGGACCTGGACATGGGTCCCGCCCCCTTCGTATGTCAGATGTCCAGTGCGCGCAGCACCAGCCCGGACGCCGGTTTCGGGCCGAACGACGTCGACTTGCGGGGCATCGTGACGCCTTGGCGGGCGAGGTCCCGTACGACTTCCTCGCGGACGGGGTGCATCAGTACGGCCGTGCCACCGTCGCGTTCCGCCTTGGTGACCGTGGCGGACGCGTCGTGGATGTAGGCGATGTGCGCGGGGGAGTCCTCGGGGATGTGCCAGACGTGG
>NZ_JBQQCE010000957.1:0-1005 GCF_052245645.1 Streptomyces sp. KR55
CCGTCGCCAACGTCGGGTCCGCCAGCAAGGACTTCTGGGCAGGGATGCGCATCGGCTGGGTGCGGGCGGCACCGGACGTGATCCGCAGCCTGGTCGCCGCGCGCGCCTACGCCGACCTGGGCACGCCGGTGCTGGAGCAGCTCGCGGTGAACTGGCTGTTCGGCACCGGGGGTTGGGAGCAGGCGGTCGCGGTGCGCCGGGAGCAGGCCAGGGACAACCGGGACGCCCTGGTCGCCGCGGTGCGCCGGGAGCTGCCCGGCTGGGAGTTCGAGGTACCGCGGGGCGGGCTCACACTGTGGGTGCGCGCGGGTGGCCTGTCGGGCTCGCGGCTCGCGGAGGCGGGCGAGCGGGTCGGGCTGCGGGTGCCGTCCGGGCCGCGCTTCGGAGTGGACGGGGCCTTCGAGGGGTATGTGCGGCTGCCGTTCACCGTGGGGGGTGCGGTGGCGGAGGAGGCGGCGGTCCGGCTGGCGGCGGCGGCTCGGCTGGTCGAGAGCGGGGGGACCGTGGGGGCGGTGGCGCCGGGGTCGTTCGTGGCTTGAGGAGTCTCGGGCAGCCGCCCTGGCGGCACGGGGGCTGCAGAGCCCCGGGCTACGTCCGTGCCTTGGACCTCTCCGCCCCCACGGCCTCCGCGGATACCGGCTCCGGCTCCGCGGGCACCCGCTCGGGCTCCGCGTCCGCCGGTGTCGTACGCGGCGGCAGGAGGTCCAGCACCGCCTGGCGGTGGACGTCGCTCGTCGCGTCGTCGTAGGGGTCGGGCGTCGCCGGGACCTGGAGGCGCAGGACCGGTCCCGTGCCCAGCCGTGCGTAGCCGCGGCCCGGCGGAACCTGGGGGACCGGCGTGGTGTGCGGGGGCGCTCCCAGGACCGCTTCGAGCTGCTCGGCGGTGGCGGTGCCGAGCACGACCCGCGCGCGCGTGTGCTGCCGTACGGGGTCGCTGAGGGCGTCCAGGCCGTCGAACTGCTCGGCCACGACCACCGTCACATTGGCGGATCGGCCGGGCCGGAG
>NZ_JBQQCE010000958.1:0-994 GCF_052245645.1 Streptomyces sp. KR55
GTGGGGGAGTTGTATGTGGCGGGCGCGGGTCTGGCGCGTGGCTACGACCACCGTCCGGCGCTGACGGCGGTGCGGTTTGTGGCGTGCCCGTTCGCCGAGGGCGGGCGGATGTACCGCTCGGGTGACCTGGCGCGCTGGACGGCGGACGGGTTGCTGGAGTTCGTCGGACGCGCCGACGAGCAGGTCAAGATCCGTGGCTTCCGCGTCGAGCCGGGTGAGGTCGAGTCCGTTCTCGCCGCGCACCCCGACGTCGCCCAGGCCGCCGTCGTCGTACGCGAGGACCGGCCCGGCGACAAGCGCCTCATCGGATACGTCGTCCCCCACAACGGCCGTGCCGTCGACACCACGGCGGTACGTGAGTTCACCGGCGCGCATCTGCCTGAGTACATGATCCCCGCGGCGGTCGTGGCGCTGGACGCCCTTCCGCTCACGGTCAACGGCAAGCTCGACCGGAACGCCCTGCCCGCCCCCGACCTCGCGGTCAGGATCGGCCGAGGCCCCGCCACACCGACCGAGGAAGTGCTGAGCGGGTTGTTCGGTGAGGTGCTGGGGTTGGAGCGGGTGGGTGCGGCGGCGTCGTTCTTCGACCTGGGTGGTGATTCGCTGCTGGCGATGCGGTTGATCGCTCGGGTGCGGTCGGTGCTGGAGGCGGAGGTCAGCATCCGGGACCTGTTCACGACGCCGACCGTCGCCGGTGTGGCGCGGGTGATCGACGCCGCGGACGGTGCCTCGCGGGTCCCCCTGCGGAAGGAAGAACGCCCCGAGCGAGTGCCGCTGTCGTACGCCCAGCAGCGGATGTGGTTCCTCAACCGCATGGAGGAGTCCGAAGTCGGCTCCGGAACCGCCGGGGCGTACAACCTGCCCTTCGCCCTGCGGATCTCGGGTGAGTTGGACGTCGTGGCGTTGGAAGCGGCGTTGGGTGATGTCGCGGAGCGGCACGAGAGTTTGCGGACGGTGTTCCCGGATGTGGAGGGTGTGCCGTATCAGCGGGTGT
>NZ_JBQQCE010000096.1:0-25595 GCF_052245645.1 Streptomyces sp. KR55
ATGGCGCCGCTCGCAGTCGCCGGTCTCGTCGGGCTGCTCCTCGTCGCCCGCCGGGTCGACGCCCTGGCCCTCGGTGACGACGCCGCCCGCGGACTTGGCGTCCCCGTCCGCCCCACCCGGATCACCGCGGTCGTGCTCGCGGCGCTGCTCTCCGCGGCGGCCGTCACCCTCGCCGGACCGATCGGCTTCGTCGGCCTGTGCGCCCCCGCCCTCGTACGCCCCCTCGCCCGCAGATTCCGTGCGTTCACCCGGGCGCGCGCGAGCCTTCCCATCGCGGGCCTGACTGGTGCCGCGCTGGTGCTCGGCTCGGACGTACTCCTGCGCGCCGTCGTGCCGACGGACGTCGCGGTCGCCGTACCGACGGGCGTCGCCACCAGCCTCGTCGGCGCGGTGTTCCTGATCCTGATGGCCACGCGGGTCCGGGACACCGCGGGAGCCGCCGCATCCGAACGGCTGCGCATCAGGAGCCGGGCCGTCTTCCTGACCACCACTTCCGTCCTGTTGGCCGTCCTCGTCGGCGGGACGATCGCCGCCGTACTGCTCGGTGACAGCAAGCTGTTGCTGGGCGACGTGGTCAACTGGGCCCAGGGCAGGGCAGGACGGACCGTCGGCTTCGTCCTGGACACCCGGGTGCCCCGGGTCCTCGCGGCACTCCTCGCCGGCGCGGCCCTCGCCCTGGCCGGCACGCTGGTCCAGGCCGTCACCCGCAATCCGCTCGCGGAACCCGGCATCCTGGGCGTCTCCGGCGGGGCCGCGCTCGGCGCCGTGCTGCTCGTCACGACGGCGCCCGTGGCCGGATCGTGGAGCCTGGCCGGCGCGGCGTTCGCGGGCGCCGCGATCAGCTCCGTCATCGTCTTCGGGCTTGCCGCACGAGGCGGGTTCCAGCAGAACCGGCTCGTCCTCGTCGGATTCGGTGTCGCCACCGGGACCGCCGCACTCATCAGCCTGCTCATCGTCCTCACCGACCCGTTCAACGCGACGAAGGCCCTGACCTGGCTGTCGGGCTCCACCTACGGGCGCACCCTGCCGGACGTCGTTCCGCTCGCGGCCGTGCTCACCGCAGGCGTGCTCGTCGCGGTGCTGCGGCGCACCGAACTCGACCTCATATCGCTCGACGAGGACACCCCGAGGCTCCTGGGGCTCAACCTGTCACGCGGCCGCCTGGGCTTCCTCGTCCTGAGCGTCCTGCTCAGCGCCACCGCCGTGGCCGCCGCGGGCACGATCGGCTTCGTGGGGCTCGTGGCACCGCATGCGGCCCGGGCCCTGGTGGGCCGGCAGCACGCCCGGGTGGTCCCGGTCGCGGTGCTCCTGGGCGCGGTGCTCGTCTGCACCGCGGACCTGACAGGCCGGACCGTGATCGCGCCGGCTCAGCTGGGCGCCGGCCTGATGACCGCCGTGATCGGCACCCCGTACTTCCTCCATCTGCTCATGCGCGGCCGCCGGTAGACGACAGCCGCGACGGACGCACGGTCGACGTCCTCGCGGCCACGACCGGCTCATCGGCGTTGCCATTCCTCTGCGAGGAGTCGGTAGGACCGCACCCGGTCGGCGTGGTCGTGGGTGATGGTGGTGATGATCAGCTCGTCGGCGCCGGTGGCCTCCTGTAGTTGTTCGAGTTGGTCGGCGACGCTCCCCGGGGAACCGACGAACTGGGTGTCGACGCGGTCGGCGACCAGTGCCCGGTCCGCTTCGGTCCAGGCGTGGGCGCGGGCCTGCTCCGGGGTCGGGAAGGGGATGGCGCCCTCGGCGGTGCGGATGCTGCGGACCCACAGGCCGTAGCCGGTGGCCAGTTCGCGGGCGGTTTCGTCGTCCTCGGCGACGACGACGTCGGCGGAGACGCTGACGTAGGGCTTGTCCAGGTGGTCGGACGGCTGGAACGCGGCGCGGTAGCCCTCGGCCGCCTCCAGTACGGTGGCCGGGCTGACGTGGTAATTGGCGGCGAAGCGCAGACCGTTGCGACCCGCGACGTCGGCGCTCTGTCCGCCGCTGCTGCCGAGGATCCACACCTGCACCTCGGCGCCCTCGCCGGGGATGGCGTGCGCTTCGATCCCGTCCGCGGAGCGATAGTCGCCGCGCAGGAGCGCGAGTATGTCGTCGACCTGCTCACCGTAGTCCTGAGGGCCGGCGCCGGGCTGGCGCAGGAGTTGCTGCTGGAGCAGGAAACGGGGCGAACCGATCAGGTGTTCGGGGGAGAACCGTGGCGGGATCTTCAGCCCGTTGGGGGCGCGCCCGTCGACGACGGGGGTCGTGGTCGGCCGGGGCCCTGCCGTCTGTCCGGGGGGACGTCCGCCCGAGCGGCCGAGGCCCAGGTCGAGTCGGCCAGGGTGCAGGGCGTCGATCAGCCCGAACTCCTCCACGGCGGACAGGGCGGTGCGGTGACCGAGCTGTACGGCCCCGGAGCCGATCCTGATCGTGGAGGTCGCGGAGGCGGTCAGGGCCAGCACAACGGCGGGTGAGGTCCCGGCCACGCCCGGGTTGAGGTGATGCTCGGCGAACCAGTAGCGGGTGTAGCCGAAACGCTCGGTCTGCTGGGCGAGATCAATGGTGTTGCGCAGCGCCTCTGCGGCGGTGGAGCCGGACGAGATCGGGACGAGGTCGAGGACTCCGAGTGGGATGCCGGACATGGTCGGGTGTTGCTCCTCAGCGGTCGGTGGACGCGGGTGCCGATGCGGGCGCGGATGCGGACTCGGGCTCAGGTTCGGGCTCGGGCTCGGGCTCGGCGAGGACCGGAGCCCAGGGGAACGGCGGGTCGGGGATCTCGCGCCGCAGAACGGGGGCGATGTCGGACTGGAAGAGTTCGAGCGAGGCACGGTGCTGGGCGTGGGTGAGACCGCCTGCGTCGGCGTGCAGGTGGAGCACGCTGTGTCCGAACTGCTCGTGGTAGCGGTGCACCTTGTCGATCACCTGCTGAGGGCTGCCGATCAGGGCCGAGCTGCGGTCGACGAAGTCCTCCAGCGTGGCGAACACCGGCTCGACGCCCAGCCGTTTCTGGAACGCGAGATAGCCCTCGAACACCGGCCGGTACGCGGCGATGGCTTCCTGTGAGGTGCGGGCCGCGTAGTAGCCGGCCGTTCCCGCGCCGACGACGGCCCGCGCCGGGTCGTGGCCGTAGTGCTCCCACCGCTCCCGGTAGTGGCGGATCAGTTCGGCGCACGGCTCGATCGGGTGGGTGACATTGGCAGAGAAGAGCGGATCTCCGTAGCGCGCGGCGAGGTCGACCGACTCCCGGCTGGTCGCGCTGCCGTGCCAGACCCGGATGGGCTGCTGGAGCGGCCTCGGCCACACCTCGGCGTCGGTCAGCTCGGGGCGGAAGCGCGGGGAGGCGCTCACCTTGTCCTGTCGCCAGATCCGGCGGAACAGCTCGTAGCTCTCGGCGTTGCGGTCCCACTGGTCCTCGGGAGTGACGTGGAACAGCTCGCGTTGGGCGGTGCCGTTGCCCTTGCCGATGATCAGGTCGAGTCGGCCCGCGGACAGGTGGTCCAGGGTCGCGTAGTCCTCGTACGCGCGCACCGGGTCGAGCAGGCTGAGGGTGGTGACGGCGGTGAACAGCCGGATCCGGGAGGTCAGCGCGGCGATATGGCTCAGTACGACCGGTGGCGAGGAGGAGATGAACGGCCGCTCGTGGCGTTCACCGACGCCGAAGCCGTCGAATCCGAGTTCCTCGGCCAGCAGCGCGTTGTCGATCACCTCGCGGAAGCGCTCGTTGGTGGACTTCTGGATACCGGTCACTGGATCCGGGGCGTGCACGATGAGGGTGATGGCCAGGAACTTCACGACGCCGCCCGCCGGGTCTCCCGCTCCGCGCGGTCGGGGTGTGCCAGGCCGAGGTGGTCGCGGAGCGTGGTGCCTGTGTAGTCGTGGCGGAACACGCCGCGTTCCTGGAGCAGCGGGACCACGGTGTCGGCGAACTCGTCCAGGCCGCCGGGGGTGATGTGCGGGACCAGGATGAAGCCGTCGGCGGCGTCCGCTTGGACGAAGTGGTTGATGGTTTCGGCGACGGTGGCCGGGGAGCCGATGAACGACTGGCGGCCGGTGGTCTCGATGACCAGCTCGCGGATCGACAGGTTCTCCGCGGCGGCGCGCCCGCGCCATTGCCTGGCGACGGCGAGCGAAGCGAGATGGGGGTCCCCCCGGCCGAAGGCTGGGGGAGGGTCGCGGAACACCACCACGTCACCGAAGATGTGCAGCGGCTCCTCCGCCCGCCCTGCCGCAGCCTGGGCGGCACGGATCTCGGCGACGACAGCGTGGGCCTGTTCGGTGTCGTGCGGGGTGACGTACCCGATGTCGGCCGAGCGGCCCACCAGTTGATACGGCACGCTCTGGTGCGCGAGCGCGCTGACGACGGGCTGTCCCTGCGGCGGCCGGGGAGTGATCGAGGGCCCCTTCACACTGAAGTGCCCGCCCTCGAAGTCGATGTGGTGCAGCTTGTCGCGGTCGATGAAGCGTCCGGTGGCGACATCGCGGATCTCCGCGTCGTCCTCCCAGCTGTCCCACAGGCAGCGCACCACCTCGATGTAGTCGGCGGCCTCGTCGAAGAGCTCGGCGATCAGGTCCCGGCCGGCCGGGGTGTGCAGGTCCTCGACGCGGAGACGCGGGAACGTACGGCGACCGAAGTGCGCGGCCTCGTTCTGCCGTGCCGTCACCTGGACGCGCAGGCCCGCACGACCGGTGCTGACGTAGTCCAGGGTGGCGATCGCCTTGGAGATGTGGAACGGCTCGGTGTGGGTGGCGACCACGGTCGGCACCAGCCCGATGTGCCGGGTCAGCGGTGCGACCCGGGCGGCGACCAGCACGGCGTCCAGCCGGCCCCGCACCTGGTCGGTGCGCCCGTCCGGCTCCGCGAGGTGCGAGGACTGCAGCCCGAGCGCGTCCTCGAAGGTCACGAAGTCGAGCAGGCCGCGTTCGGCCTCGGTCACTAGGTCGGCCCAGTAACCGGCAGTGAACAGGTCGTGGGGCCTGGCGCCGGGCTCACGCCATGCAGCCGGGTGCCGGCCGGTGCCGTCGAGCGCCACGGCAAGGCGAAGAGGGGGAGGTGCGGACACGAAAAGGGTGCCTTCCTGGTCGACCGTACGTGATCACCGGCCCCCGTGCAGAGGGCTCGATGGCGGGGAACAGGTCAGGAACAACAGAGGGCGCCTGCCACCCGTTGCAGATCGATGTGGGGCCGGGAGTACAGGTGGACGCAGCCGCGCGCGACGAGAACCCCGACAGCCGGGACGAGCACGCGGGAAACGGGGGACAACACCGTCACCTCCGCTCTTCCGGCCGCTTGTCCTGCTCGGAATGGGGCCTGCCGTGTTCCGGCATGGCAGGCCCCATGTCGTCGCAGGTTAGGCGGAGCTGGACGGACGAAGGTGGAGAGCGTGTTGCGGTTCCATGAAACCGTCCAGACCCTCCTGGGACTGCTGAGCCGACCCGTCCGCGATGTGCACCGCCCAGTCCAGGATCTGCACCGCCGCCCCTGCGGCTTCCAGCCCTTGGCAGTGGGCATGGTGCCTGCGGGCGATGCCGTCCAGGTCGAGGTGGGAGCCGAAGCCGGGATGGGCGGCCAGTCGCCGGGCGTAGGCCCACAGGTGCGGATGGTCGGCGATGCGGTGGACCGCGGCGGCGTCCAGGTGCAGGCGGTGCACGGTGTCGAGTTGCACCAGGGTCACCCACAACTGCACGTCGGCGGCGGTGATTTCGTCACCGAGGAGGAAGTCCTGGGTGGCGAGCCGACACTCCAGTGAGCCGAGGACGCGGAGCAGGGAGCTGAGGGCGGTCCGACACACGGTGGCGTCGACGTCGGCCTGCCCGGCGTGCTGTGCGGCTTCGTTGATGCGGTACTCGCAGAGGCGTTCGACGGCCTCGATCTCCTCCTCCGCGCCGTGCGGGTAGAGGGCGGGCCGGTCGGAGCCGTCACCACCGAAGTGCCGGGCCAGGTCCCGGAGGATGTCCGGCGTGTGCGTGCTGACGATCCGCCCTGTCCAGTCGTCGCTCAGCACCGGTGCGGTGGCCGGTCCGGGATGCCGGTGCGAACTGGCCTCGTACAAGGAGCGCAGAGCGGAGTGTCCGCCGTCGGGCCTGTCGGGCACGGCCGGCAGCAGCACGATCGGGAGGGTGTCTTCCAGACCGAGCAGGCTGTGGGTGATGGCGATCCGCAGACAGTGGGGGCAGGACAGCGAGAGGTGGAGGCGGTAACGGCGGGACACGGCGTAGTAGCCGCTGTTCGCGTCGCAGCCGATTCTGCCTCGGAACGACGGCGGGGAGGGGAGAGACGGGACGGTGGTCAGGGGTGCGGCGGGCATGTGTCTCCCTGGGTCCGGGTCCGGCTTCTGGTTCTCAGAGGTGCGGCGGGCGGCGCACGTGGGGTGATGGGCGCGCGGCGGCGTCGGCGCGTGCCCGTACGCGGCGGGGACGCGGTGCCGGTGGGCACCGCCGGTTCAGCGCAGAGGGCTCGCCGCGCTGCAGACACGCAGGAGATCGATGTGGCGGCGGGAGGTCAGGAGGAGCGGCGACCGGCCCGCGCGCATGGCGCGGTCGGCGGGCGACTCCAGACGCTTCATGATTTCCCACCGATTCGCTAGGGATCTCTATTCTGGAGTGTCAGGCGGCCTTCGTGCCACGTCAAGAGGGCCTTCCCGTCTCTCGCCCGCCGTCTCACATGATGGGAGGGCGCTACGCCGCCCGGTCCGTCTCACAGGAGGCGAGCAGGGCGCGCACGGCCTCGACGGGTGGGCACGACCGGCTGCCCGGCACCACTGGCCGCCCGCGCGGAGGCGGTCCCGTCCGACCCGGCCTCGCCGTACCCGCCCTCGCCAAGGCCCTCACCGACGCGAACGCCGACGTCCGCAAGGCCGCCGTGGCGGCACTGACCCGGCACCGTGTCACCGAGGACGCCCGAGCAACGCACTGCGGGCGAGACGGGCAACGGTCGGCTACTAGTCGGTCTTGGGCAGGCCCGGCGGGTTGATCTCGGACTTGGTCACGGCCTCGTCGGACAGGCCCCAGCGCTCCAGCACCTTGGCGTACGTCCCGTTCTCGATGACATGGTTGAGTGCGTCGGCGAGCGGCTTGACCAGGCCGCTGTCCTTCTTGGTGGTGGCCGCGATGAGGCCCTGGAGGGTGGCGCCTGCGCCGGAGTACGTGCCGACGACCTCCGTCTTTCCGGTGGTGGCCGCGTGGTAGGCGGCGGTCGGGTTGGGGCCGAGGTAGAGGTCGATCCGGCCGGACTGGAGGGCGAGATAGGTGTCGCTGTCGTTCTGGTAGTACTTGATGTTCACCGGCTTACGGCCGGCCTTCTCGTTCTCCTTGCTCCACTCCACGAGCAGCTTCTCCTGGTTGGTGCCGCTGCTCACGGCGACGGTCCTGCCCGCCACGTCCTCGGGCCCGGTGACCTTCAGGCCACTGTCCTTCTTCGCCTCGAAGCCCAGGTTGTCCTCGCGGTAGGTGGCGAAGTCGTACTTCTCCTTGCGCTCCTCCGTGACGGTGATGTTGCTGAAGCCGACGTCGTACTTGGCGCTGTCCAAGCCGACGAAGATGTTCTCCCAGGAGACCGTGTTGATGTGCAGCTCGAGCCCGAGCACGTCGGCGACCAGAGAGGCGATGTCGGGTTCGACGCCGATGACGGTCTTGTTGTCGGTGGCGTAGAAGGTCAGCGGCGCCGCGGAGCCGGACGAGTCGACTATCTCCAGGGTGCCTCTCTTGCGGATCTCCTCCGGGACCTCGGCGGCTATGGAGTCGACCTTGTCGGTGGTGATGCGGTCCTGGCCCGGGCTGATGTTGATCTTCGTCTTGCTGCCCGACGTGGCCGCGACCTCGGTCGTGCCGCCGTCGGAGGGGTTGCTGCACGCGGCGAGGACGAGGGCGGCGGTCAGTCCCAGCGCGGCGGCGGTGGTGCGGGTGATCGAGGTGAACACAGCGGTGCTCCTTGCGTGGGAAAGGGAGGGTGAGGGGTGGTCAGAGGACCTTGGAGAGGAAGGCGCGGGTGCGCTCGTGCCGCGGGTCGTCCAGGACGGCCGCGGGCGGACCCTGCTCTACGACGACACCGCCGTCCATGAACACCACGGTGTCGGCGACCTCGCGGGCGAAGCCGATCTCGTGGGTCACGACGATCATGGTGGTTCCGGTGCCGGCCAAGTCCTTGATGACCTCGAGGACTTCACCCACCAGCTCCGGGTCGAGCGCAGAGGTTGGCTCGTCGAAGAGCAGCACCTTCGGTTCGAGGGCGAGCGCGCGGGCGATGGCCACGCGCTGCTGCTGGCCGCCTGACAACTGCCGCGGATAGGCGTCGGTCTTGTCGGCGAGACCGACCCGCTCCAGCAGCCGGCGCGCGGTCTCCTCTGCCTCCTTGCGCGGGCGGCGCAGCGCGGAGACGGGTGCCTCGACGAGGTTCTCCAGCACGGTCAGGTGCGGGAAGAGGTTGAAGTTCTGGAAGACGAACCCGATGTTTGTACGCTGCTTCAGAACATCCTTCTCCTTGAGCTCGTGCAGCTTGCCGCCGGAGCGGCGATAGCCGATGAGCTCGCCGTCGATGCTGATCCAGCCGCGGTTGACCTTCTCCAGGTGGTTGATGGTCCGCAGCAGCGTGGACTTCCCGGAGCCGGACGGGCCGAGGATCACGGTGACCTCACCGGCGCGGACCGTGAGGTCGACACCGCGCAGCACCTCAAGCGGGCCGAAGCTCTTGTGGACGCCGTGGACGTCCACCATCACGCCGTCTACCGTCGGCTTCGCGTCCTTGACGGCCACCGTCATGTCGCTCATCGGCTGTCTCCCAAGGGCTTCAGGGGTATGACGGGCTGGTTGCGCCGGGCGGCCGCCGCTCGCAGGTCGCGGACGAAGCGGCGGACGCGCTGGACCGGGGTGGGCGGCGGGGTGCGGTTGGCGCCTCGGGCGAAGCGGCGCTCCACGTAGTACTGCGCGATGGACAGCAGGGAAGTCAGGACCACGTACCAGGCGGTGGCGACCAGCAGCAGCGGGATCACCCGGCCGTTGCGGCCGTAGATCACCTGCACCTGGTAGAACAGCTCGCCGATGGACATGACGTAGACCACCGAGGTGCCCTTGAGCAGGCCGATGATCTCGTTGCCGGCGGTGGGCAGGATGGCGCGCATGGCCTGCGGGAGCACGATCCGGCGGATCTGCCTCAGCCGGGGGATGCCCAGTGCCGCGGCGGCCTCCAGCTGTCCGTGGTCGACGGCGATGACACCGCCACGGACGATCTCGGCGGCGTAGGCGGCCTGGTGCAGCGTCAGCCCGATGATCGCCGCCCCCATGGTGCCGATGATGCTGTTGCTGTCGACGGACCAGAACACCGGGCCGAAGGGGATGCCGAAGCCCAGCCTTTCGTACAACGCGCTCAGGTTGAACCAGAACACCAGCTGGACGATCATCGGGATGGACCGGAAGATCCAGATATAGGTCCAGGCGACGGTCTGCAGCACCGGGCTGCGCGACAGCCGCATGAAGGCCAGGACGGTGCCCAGAAGGAAGCCCAGCACGGTGGCGTAGGCGGTGAGCTGGAGGGTCACCCACACCGCCTGGACGATCGTCTCGGACAGCACGTAGTCGCGGAAGACGCCCCACTCCCAGACCGGGTTGGTGGCCAGCCCGTGCGCGAACTGGGCGATCAGCACGATCACGGCGACGGCGGCTGCCCAGCGGGCGTAGTGGCGGGCGGGTACGACCTTGAGGGAGGCCGGATCGTCCGGCGCGGGCGGGGCTTCGGGGCCCGTGCCCGGGGTGGCCGCGCCGGGCGGTGCGGTGTCGGTGGTGGATGCCATCGTGATGTTCCTGCTCAGCTCTCAGGTGTGCTCGGGCGGGTTGATCCGCGACGTCTCGATCGCAGAGGCGGAGGTGCCCCACTTCTTGAGGATCCGGGTGTACGTTCCGTCCTTGATCAGCTCGTTGACGGCCGCCTGGAAGGCCTTGGTGAGCGGGGAGCTCTTCTTGAAGGCGAAGCCGACGTCGAGGCGGTGGAACTCGCCGAGGAAGGTGGTCTGGGAGGCGGGTTGGGCCGCCTGGTAGCGCAGGCCGTTGATGGTCGACATGATCACGTCGATGCGGCCCTGCTGGAGTGCGGTGAGCGTCGCCGCGTTCTCCGAGTAGACCTTCACGTCGTACGGCTTCTTGCCCGCCTTGGCGCACACGCCCTTCTGCGCGGTGAGGGTCGCCTCGAAGGTGGTGCCGGCGCCGGTGCCGATGGTCAGCCCGCACAGCTGGGTGAGGTCGGTGACCTTCTTGCTGAGGGCGGTGTTGCCCCTCTTCACCGCGAATCCCTGGCCGTCGTTGATGTAGGTGACGAAGTCGATGGTCTTCAGGCGCTCGGTGGTGACGCCGAAGTTGCCGGTGCCGAAGTCGTACTTGCCGCTGCCGAGGGCGGGCAGGATCGTCTCGAAGGAGGCGTCCTGGCGCTGCAGTCGGACACCGAGGACCTTGGCCACCGCGTCGGCGAGGTCGATGTCCTGGCCGGCGGGAGCCTTGTCCGTACCGTTCGGGTAGTAGGCCCCAGGCGGGAATCCGACCGAGCTGCCGACGCGGAGCGTGCCCGCCTTGCGTACGTCGGCGGGCAGCAGGGCGGCGACGGAGTCCACCTTGCGTACGGCGGCGACCGGGTCGTCGGTCGGCGCGGGGGAGGCCGCAGCACCCGCAGCTGCTGTGCCGGCGGTGTCTGTGTCGCCGGAGCCGCAGGCGGTCAGTGTCAGGAGCGGCAGCAGTGTGAGGGCGGCGGCGAGGCGCAGGCGGGTTCTGATCCCGGGGAGGTTCACGGGGCGGTGGCCTTTCCTATGCTGAGGTGTTTCTCGAAGGGCAGCGGGCCGATGGTTTCCGGGTCGGCCTCCGTGTCGAACAGCGGTGTGTAGCCGGTGGCCAGGTACAGGCCGCGGGCCTCGGGCTGGCGTGGCCCGGTGGTCAGGTAGATCCGCCGGTACCCGCGGGCACCCGCCGCACGCTCCAGCTCGGCGATGACGCGGCGGGCGAGGCCGCGGCGGCGGTGGGCGGAGTGGGTCCAGATCCGCTTCAGCTCGGCCGTGGTCGCGTCGTAGCGGCGGAAGGCACCGCCCGCGACGGGCTCGCCACGCTCCAGCAGCAGGAGGAGCAGGCCGCCGTACGGTTCGGTGAACTCCTCGTCGGGGTAGCGGGAGATCTCGGCGTGGGCGTCCTTGCCGTAGCGGGTCGAGTACTCGTGGCCGAGTTCGCGCAGCAGGGGTCTTACGCGCGGGTCGGATACCGGCACCTGAATGGCCGTCAACTCAGGGGCGGAGGTCATCCGTTCACCGCCGCCAGGGTCTGCGTCCCGCGGGCCGCCCGCTCGGCGTCGCGCTTGGCGACCTCCTCGCGGACGATCGGGATCACGTACCGTCCGAAGTCGATGGCGTCGCCCAGCAGGTCGTAGCCACGGGCGGAGAGGATGTCGACGCCGAGGTCGTAGTAGTCGAGGAGTGCCTGGGCGACCGTCTCCGGGGTACCGACCAGGGCGTTGGAGTTGCCCGCGCCACCGGTCGCGGCGGCGGTCGGGGTCCACAGGGCGCGGTCGTAGCGCTCCCCCGCCTCGGCGATGGCGATCAGCCGCTGCGAGCCGGTGTTTTCGGGCGCGCCGCTACGGTGATGTCGTACGAGACCGGCCTCACGCCGCTCCCGGATGGCGCCGACCGTGCGGTGGGCCTTCTCCCAGGCCAGTTCCTCGGTCGGGGCGATGATCGGGCGGAAGGCGACCTGGATGCGCGGCACGTCGGTGCGGCCCGCGGCTTTCGCGGCGGCCTTCACGTTCTCGATCTGCTCGGCAGTCTTCTCCAGCGGCTCGCCCCAGAGGCAGTAGATATCGGCCTCGGCGCCGCCCGCGGCGTACGCGGCGGGCGACGAGCCGCCGAACGACACGTTCGGGCGAGGCTGTTGAACGGGGAAGACGTCGCTGACGAAGTCGTGGAAGCGGTAGTGCTCGCCCTCGTGGTCGAAGGGCTCGTGGGTGGTCCAGATCTTCTTGACGATCCGGATGTACTCGCGGGTGCGGGCGTAGCGCTCGTCCTTGGTGAGGGTGTCGCCTTCGCGGCCCTGTTCGTGGTCGTTGCCGCCGGTGATGAAGTGGACGGTCAGCCGGCCCTCGCTTATCCGGTCGAGGGTGGCGAAGGTCTTCGCGGCGAAGGTCGGGTACGAGACGTTGGGCCGGTGGGCGAGCAGGATCTGGAGGCGGTCCAGCCGGCTTGCGATGTAGGCGGCGGCCGGCGCCGGATCCGGTGATCCGGAACCGTAGGCGAACAGCACGCGGTCCCAGCCGTGGTCCTCGTGTGCCCGGGCGAGGCGGAGCGTGTACTCCTTGTCGAAGGCGGCGCCGGAGCGCGGGGTGGTTTCGGAGCCGTCGTTGGTGGCGGCGATGCCGAGGAATTCCACGGGCATGGCAGTGGCCTTTCGGAAGCGACCGCACGCAGGCATGGCGGAATGGCCTTGCGTGGAGGCATGAGTGACAGTCCGTCAGAAAGACGGTCGGTGCAGACGTGACGACGTCGAGCGTCGGGAGAAGCAGAGCTGTGGCAGCGCGCGTGAAGAGAGAACTCGGCCCGCGACGGGGTCACCGAGGGAGGGAAGGGCCGGTCAGACGGCCCGCTGCCGAGTCAGGCGCAACACGCGGCGGACCACACCCGACCGAAGTCGATGTGATCGCGCGTGACCAAGCGCTGCTGGGCATTCATGCGGCCAATTGAGCAGTACATCCTGCTGTTCGTCAAGCAGCGCCCGGATGCCGGACCGCCTCGGCCAACCTCTGCCGCTCGTTGTTGACACATCCGCGCTGTGGGCACATACGATCGATGACGGATCGGCTCCGCCCTGCGTGGCAGCCTCTCCGGCCGCGTTGAGGGACGCGGCGAATGTGACGACGCCGAGCCCCGGCCGCACCGTACCCGCGCAGCGCCTGAGCCGCTGCGCTCCCCTACGAGTGCCACCGGGTGGGTACCCACGCCTGCGATTCCCTCCCCGGAGAGCCTCCCGATGGTCACGCCTTCCGATGTCACATCAGTCCCTCCCAAGAAGCCTTCTGAGCGGGCCGGCGCCCCCGGCCGCCCCGACCTGCCGCGGATCGTGCCACGCCGGCACATCGGCCGTTGGGCGACCGCTGCCGCCGCGCTGCTCGTCTTCGCGATGGTGCTCAACTCCGTCGTCCGCAACGACGCCTTCCAATGGGACGTGGTGGGCCGGTACTTCACCACCGCCGCCGTGCTCGACGGCCTGCTGCTGACCCTGTGGCTGACCGGTGTGGTGATGGTGCTCGGGTTCCTGCTCGGCACCGTACTGGCGGTGATGCGGCTGTCCGCCAACCCGGTGCTGCGCACGCTGAGTTGGGGTTACGTGTGGATCTTCCGGTCCACGCCGCTGCTGGTGCAGCTGCTGTTCTGGTTCAACATCGGCGCCCTGTACCCGACGCTCGGCCTCGGCATCCCGTTCGGCCCGCAGTTCGTCACCGTCAAGACGGTCAACCTGCTGGGCCCCACTCTCACCGCCGTCATCGGCCTGACCCTGCACGAGACCGCCTACGCCGCCGAAGTGGTACGCGGCGGCATCCTCTCGGTGGACTCCGGACAGACCGAGGCCGCCCAGGCGCTCGGGCTGAGCAAGCGCCGTACCCTGCGCCGGATCGTCATTCCCCAGGCGATGCGCTCCATCGTGCCGACCGCCGGGAACATGCTGATCGGCACCCTCAAGGGCACGAGCATCGTCAGCGTGCTGGCCGTGCACGACCTGCTGTACTCGGTTCAGCTGATCTACAACCAGACCTACCAGGTCATCCCGCTGCTGATGGTCGCCACCCTCTGGTACATCGCGGTCACCAGCGTGCTCAGCGCGGGCCAGTACTACATCGAGCGGTACTACGCGAGGGGCAACTCCCGTGCGCTACCGCCTACTCCACTGCAGCGGCTGCGCGGTCGCCTGGGCGTCCTGCGCACCCGGCTGAGCGCGGCGACGGCCGCCGACGCCCGCCCGACGATCGGCGGTGACCGGTGAGCGGCACCCCCCTCGGCGCCCCACCAACAGCCGGGCCGTCGTCGCCTTCGCCCGCCCCCGCACCAACGCCCCCGCCTTCCGCCGGAACGACGCGGTGGCCCGCACGTTTCTGCGCGCCCTGAGCGCCGCCCGTGCCGAGACGGCGACGCCTCCGGAGGACGGCCGGCCCCTCAGGGTGTGACCCCTTCCCCACTTTCCCTATCGAATTACTAGGAAAGTCTTGACGGTGTCCAGCGAGGATGCGCAGGATGATGCACATGTCCCGTACGCAGCAACGACTCGTTCGTCGTCGGCATGTCGACTTTGGTCACGTCGTCAGTGCCGCCTGCTGTCGCGCGTAGGGCACGCGGCTCACCCATTCGCCCGTGCCGCTCCACCCCTTCTTTCCCAGGCGATCAGGCGAATTCACCCACTGTGCCTGATGGCCCGACACACTTCTGAGGGACATCCCCATGACCACCGCACTTCCGGCCCAGGCCACTCCACACGATCCGCCGCTCCCCGACATGCGCCGTCTTCGCCTGGTGGGCGATACCGCGCAGAGCGGTGCCGAGGGACACACGTCCGCGCCGCTCGTCGGCTATCTCGTGCTCGTCCCCGAGGGCACCGATCCCGCCGAACTCTTCGTCAAGGACAGACCACGGCCTGAGATCCGACCCGTCGTCTCCACGGAATCGGCCCATGCCCGGCAAGCGGGCGACGACGTCGTCCGCATCGATCCCGCGCGGCATGTCGCCGAGGTGGACGGACGCGAACTCGACCTCACCTACCTGGAGTTCGAGCTGCTGGCGCATCTCGTTCTGCATTCCCACCAAGTACATTCGCGCGATCGGCTGGTGGCCGCCGTCTGGGGCTACGACCACATCGGCGACGGCCGCACCGTGGATGTCCACATCGCCCGCCTGCGCCGCAAGCTGGGCACGGCTCACCGGCACCGGATCGTCACCGTACGACGCGTGGGCTACAAGTACGTGCCCGACCAGCAGGAGAGCCCCAGCGCCGCGCTCTGCGGCCGACCTTGAGGAGACCACTTCCATGGGCCTTGCCTCCGCGCCGTTCCGTCCCGCCTCGCCATCCGACCGGACCGGCCCCGGCGATGCGCACTGGCTGCGCGTGGCCCGCGAGGCGGCGGACGACCTGGCCACTGACGCGGTGGCCAGGGAGCAGGCAGGCAAAGCCCCGTTCGACGAGGTGTCCCGGCTGCGCGAGGCGGGACTGCTGACGCTCCAGACGCCGACCGAGTCCGGAGGAGGCGGCGCGGACTGGCCCACGGCCTACGCCGTCGTCCGAGAGATCGCCGCGGCCGACGGCGCGATCGGTCAACTGCTCGGCTGTCACTACTTCCTGTCGTGGAGCGCCCGGTTCTTCGCCGAGCCCGCTCTCGCCACGCAGACAGAGGAGTGGTCCGCGGCTGAGGAGTGGTGTTGGGGTGGCGGTTTCGCCCGTCAGGAGCCTCCTTTGATGCTGGCCAGGACCTCCCATGGCCTGGTGCTCGACGGTCGGCAGAGCTATACCACCGGGGTCCTGGTCGCCGACCGCCTCGCCGTGCGCGCCGTACGGGAGGACACGGGTGAACCACTCGCCGTGGTGGTGGATCCCGCCTGTCGCGGTGTGGTGATCGACAGCGATACCGACACCTTCGGCCAGCGGCTCGCGGCCGGCGGGAGCGTGGAGTTCGACGCCGTACCGGTCGCCGCCGACGACGTACTCGGCTCCCTGTCCGCGGACGAGGACTTCCTGTCGCCCCGGGCCGCCCTGGCGTCGCCGGTCGGGCATCTCGTCTCCGTCCAGCTCCTTCTTGGCATGGCCGAGGGAGTGCTCGCCGAAGCCCGCGAGTACAGCAGGACGGGCCACGCACCCTGGCACCCCGCCTGGCCGGTCGGCACTCCCCACGACCCACAGGTGCTGACCGCCTACGGAGAACTCACCGTCCTCACCCGCTCCGCGTCCGCACTCGCCGATCAAGCGATGGAATCCGTGCAGGGCGCGCTGGCACTCGGCGAGGACCTCACCTATGACGAATACGCGGACATCTCCGCCCTCGTGGCCATGGCCGAAGCCGCCGCCTCCAGAGCTGTGCAGGAGTCCACCACCCGCGCCCTCGACATCATCGGCGCCCGCTCCACCTCCTCGCGGCTGGGCCTCGACCGCTTCTGGCGCAATGCCCGAACCCACACCCTGTACGAGCCCGCCGCCCACCGGCTCCGCGACGTCGGGGACTACTTCCTCAACGGCGCCCACCCTCCGTTCGTCCTGCCCGCCTGACCCGGAGGCGGTGACGTTCGGGGACCGATTCCGGAGACCGATTCTGCAGTCCCCCATGCCTGAGCCGGCCGACCTGCTGCCAGGATCCCTCGCTACTGGGATGCTCTGCTCAGCGGCCCTGCGGTCGGCAGCGGGACCACGGCGGCGATACTGGCCGGACGTTCGGGTCAGGGGGCTGCCGTGACATGGTCAACGGGGCTGACCGGGCTGGCCGTCGGCCTGCTGATAGCGGTGGCGACCGCGCCGGTGGGGGTTTCGGGTGCGGTGTTCCTGCTGCCCGTGCAGTTGAGCGTACTCGGGGTGCCCAGCCCGGCGGTCACGCCCACCAATCTGCTGTTCAACGTGGTGGCCGGGCCCGGCGCCCTGCTGCGCTACCGCCGCGAGGGCCTGCTGCACAGCCCGCTGACCCGCCGCCTGGTGACCGGCACCCTGCCCGGGGTGGTCATCGGCGCCGTGGTACGGGTCTTCGCCGTCCCCGGGGCCACCGTCTTCCGCCTTCTGGTCGCCGCTCTGCTGATGCCGCTGGGCCTGTGGCTCATCGGGCGCACCCTCCGGTCCGCCCGGCCGGCTCCGGCCGCGGAACCCTCCCCCCGGACCATCACCGGACTGGCCCTGGTCGTCGGGGTCATCGGCGGGATCTACGGGATCGGCGGCGGATCCATCCTCGGCCCCATCCTGGTCGGCCGGGGCATGCCCGTCGCCCGGGTGGCACCGGCCGCCCTCGCCTCCACTTTCGCCACCTCCGTGGCCGGTGCCGCAACCTTCGCACTGCTGTCCCTGACCGGCTCCGGCGACATCGCCCCTGACTGGTACCTCGGCCTGGCCTGCGGCCTCGGGGGGCTGATCGGCGGCTACCTCGGGGCACATCTGCAGCCTCGTCTGCCCGAGACCGCGCTGCGCCTCCTGCTCGGCGCCCTGGCCACCATCCTCGGCGCCCTCTACGCTGTGCAGTCACTGCGCTGAAGCCGGGGCCGGCACAAACGGCAGTCACCACGCCACCGCCCCTCCAGAGAATTGTGAACGCCGCACTTCATTCGCATGTCGGACCGTTGAGAATATGAGACGCATACGCAAGCGACATTGACCTGGCTGGATTTCGCTGCAACTCTCTTGGCTGTGAGCAAGTCCGAGATCCTCGCCGCGCGCCTGCACGTCGATCTGCGATGTCAGGCCAGCGCCATCTGTGCCGTCGGTCGCCGCACCCGCTGACCGGCACCGCGTCCTTCGCTCCATTTCATAGTCGGCTTATACGTCAAGCCGCTGTTTTCGCAGACGTCGAGCTCCTCGTAGCCATTTTCGCTGAGGTCTCTTTTCCGCCGTTCGACGTCTGCCATTTCCTTGACCAGTTTCCTGAACAGGATCCCTCCATGGCCACGACGGCATCGACCCGACGTCAGTTCCTCACTCTGCTCGGTCTCTCGACGGTGGCCGTGAGCTGCGGCACGGCCGCGACCGGAGCCACGTCCGGCAAGGGCCAGACCAAGACGCTCCGGTACCAGGGCTGGGCGGGCCAGGTCACCCTGCCGGAGCTGGCCGAGGACCTCGGCTATCTGGAGGACGTGAAGCTGAAGTGGGTCGGTAACACGATCAGCGGGCCGCAGGACATACAGTCCGCGGCCACGGGCCAGATCGACTTCGGCGGCGCGTTCAACGGCGCGGTCGTCAAACTGGCCGCGAACAAGGCCCCCATCAAGGCGGTCATCAGCTACTACGGCGCTGACAAGTACGCCTACAACGGCTTCTACGTCCTCGAGGACAGCCCGATCCGCTCGGCCAGGGAACTGATCGGCAAGAAGGTCGGAATGAACACCCTCGGAGCCCACGCCGAGGCCATGCTCGACATCTATCTGCAGCGAGGCGGTCTGTCCCCGGCGGACATCGACAAGGTCGAGCCCCTCGTGGTGCCTCCGGTCAACACCGAGCAGACGCTGCGTCAGAAGCAGATCGACGTAGCCGTGCTCGGCGGCATTCTGCGTGACAAGGCCCTGGCAGCCGGGGGCATCCGCCCGCTGTTCACGGATCACCAACTGCTGGGCTCGTTCAGCGCAGGCACCTACGTAATGACGGACCGCTTCCTGAAGCAGAACCCCGACACGGCCCGGATCTTCGTCACCGCCGTCGGAAAAGCCATCGAGTGGTCCCGTTCCACGCCGCATGAAGAAGTCATCGCCCGGATGACGGACATCGTGAAAAAGCGCGGCCGCAACGAGGACGCCGCACCGCTGAAGTACTGGCGGTCCTACGGCGTCGCCGGGACGGCAGGCCGGATCACCGGCAAGGAACTCCAGCTGTGGATCGACTGGTTGGCCGACCGCGGCGACATCCAGAAGGGCCAGGTCACGCTGTCGGACCTCTACACCAATGAATTCAACGCCGCGGGCGAGAGCGGCGCATCGACTCCCTCAGCGGCCCCCTCCTCTTCGACGAGCGGGAGCTGATCCCATGCCGGAATCCACCACACCCAAGATCGTGTTCGAGGACGTACGGAAGGAATTCACCGTCAAAGACCGCAAGGGCGATCGGCAGACCACCCGTTTCACCGCCCTCGACGGCATCGATCTGGAGATAGCGGCCGGCGAGTTCGTCGTCCTGGTCGGTCCCAGCGGCTGCGGAAAGTCGACGCTCCTGGATCTGCTCGGCGGCCTCGCCCGACCCACCGGCGGACGGATCCTGCTGGACGGCGAACCCGTCACCGGCCCGGGCCTGGACCGGGGCATCGTGTTCCAGCAGTACGCGCTGCTTCCGTGGCGCACGGCGCAGGGCAATGTCGAGTTCGGCCTGGAGGCCACCGGCGTCCCACGACGCCAACGGGCCGCACGCGCCCGTGAGTTCCTCGACCTGGTCGGCCTGACCGGGTTCGAGGACCGCCATCCGCATGAGCTGTCGGGCGGGATGCGGCAGCGAGTGGCAATCGCCCGCAGCCTCGCCTACGACCCCGACGTGCTCCTGATGGACGAGCCGTTCGCCGCGCTGGACGCCCAGACCCGGGAATCTCTGCAGGACGAACTGCTGCGCATCTGGCAGCGCACCGGCAAGACCGTCGTCTTCATCACGCACGGCATCGACGAGGCCGTCTACCTCGGACAGCGTGTCGCCGTCATGACGTCCAGGCCGGGCCGCATCAAGCAGATCGTGCCGGTCGCCTTCGACTCCCGTACGACGACGGACGACCTCCGCTCCAGTCCCGAGTTCGCTCGACACCGGCACCAGATCTGGTCGCTGCTGCACGACGAAGTGGCCAGGGCTCAGCAGTTGGAGAAGGAGGAGGCTTCCGTATGAGCCCCACAACCGGCACGGCCACCGACAAGACCACGGCGCCGGGCTCGGAGAGCGCCGCCGAGCCCGTCCCGGCCCTCTCCCCTCCTCCATCCGCCGGGTCCGTGGCACCTGGAGCGGCAAAGCCGGACGCGCGCCGGGCCCCGTCCTTGCCGACCCGGATCCGCCGGCTGTCGTACCTGCTGCTGGTCGGGGCGACCAAGTCCGCCGCCATCGTGGCTCTGCTGCTGCTGTGGGAGACCGCACCGCGACTCGGCCTGGTCGACCGGACCTTCCTGCCGCCCTTCAGCGAGGTGGCCCGCGCCTGGTGGGGGCTGGCGGCCGATGGTCAGCTCACCGACAACGCACGCGCCAGCCTGGCGCGTTCCTTCAGCGGATTCGGTCTCGCCGTGGCCGTCGCCGTGCCGCTGGGCCTGCTGATCGGCTGGTACCGGCCGGTCGCCGACCTCCTCGGCCCGCTGCTGGAAGTGTTCCGCAACACCGCCGCTCTGGCCCTGCTGCCGGTGTTCGTGCTGCTGCTGGGCATCGGCGAGACTTCGAAGATCTCCATCGTGGTGTACGCGTGCACCTGGCCCATCCTGCTCAACACCATCAGCGCGGTCCGCAACGTCGACCCGACCCTGCTGAAGCTGGCGAAGTCGATGGACCTGTCCGCGCCCCGGCTGTTCCAGAAGGTCATCCTTCCGGCGTCGGTGCCGGTGATGTTCACCGGCATCCGGCTGGCCGGAGCGGTGTCCATCCTGGTGCTCGTCGCCGCCGAGATGATCGGCGCCAAGGCGGGCCTCGGCTCTCTGATCAACGCATAGCAGTACAACTTCGCGATTCCGCAGATGTACGCGGGCATCATCACGATCTCCGCGATCGGCGTGGCCTTCAACCAGTTCCTGGTGGCCGTGGAGCGGCGGCTCAGCTCCTGGCGCGTACCCGCCGACGGCTGACCCGGCCCCGACTCGTTCACCTGTCCCCCGATCGTCTCGCTGCCCCGATCCGAGGAACCTCATGACCGCGACCAGCCCCCGTCAGCTGCACCTCAACGCCTTCCTGCTGAACGCCGGCCACCACGACGCCGCCTGGCGGCACCCCCGTACCCAGCCCGAAAAGGTCACTGATCTGCGCTACTTCCAGCAGCTCGCGCAAACCGCCGAGCGCGGCCTGCTCGACTCGGTGTTCCTCGCCGACGGCCTCGCCCTGTGGGGCAACGCCCGGCACAACGCCCTCGGCGGCTTCGAACCGCTCACGCTGCTGTCCGCCCTTGCGGCGGTCACCGAGCACGTCGGCCTGATCGCCACCGTCTCCACCACCTTCAACGAGCCCTTCCACGCAGCCCGCAAGTTCGCCTCCCTCGACCACATCAGCGGGGGCCGGGCCGGCTGGAACATCGTCACTTCGGGCACCGTGAACGAGGCCCGCAACTTCGGGCAGGACGAGCACCTGGAACACCGGCTTCGCTACGAGCGGGCACGGGAGTTCGTCGAGGTCGCCACCAAGCTGTGGGACAGCTGGGAGGACGATGCGATCCTGCTCGACCGTGAGCGCGGCATCTATGCCGACACCGACAAGGTGCGGGAGATCAACCACCGGGGCGAGTACTTCGGGGTGCAGGGCCCGCTGAACGTACCGCGCACCCCGCAGGGGTACCCGCTGCTGGTGCAGGCCGGTTCGTCGGAGGACGGCAAGGAGTTCGCCGCCCAGTACGCCGAGGCCGTCTTCACCGCCCAGCAGAACCTCGCCGACGGCCAGGCCTTCTACAAGGACCTCAAGTCCCGGCTTGCCCGCTACGGCCGCACCGAGGACCAGCTGCTCGTCCTCCCCGGCATCGCCCCCGTCATCGGCTCGACCGAGGGCGAGGCCCGCGCGCTCGAGCAGGAACTGACGGAGCTTCAGGTCCCCGAGTACGGCCTGGCCCAGCTGTCCGGGATGCTCGGCACCGATCTGACCGGGCTGCCGCTGGACGGCCCGCTGCCCGACCTGCCCGAGGAACGGGACATCAACGGCAACAAGAGCCGCTTCACGCTCGTCGCCCAACTCGCCCGCCGCGACGGCCTCACCCTGCGCGAGCTCATCGCCCGACTCGGCGCCGGCCGCGGTCACCGGGTCTTCGCCGGCGCCCCCGAGCAGATAGCCGACCAGCTCGAGGAGTGGTTCACCCAGGGCGCCGCCGACGGCTTCAACATCATGCCGCCCCATCTGCCGGGCGGCCTGGAGGACTTCGTCGACCACGTCGTGCCGATCCTGCAGCGGCGCGGCCTGTTCCGCGCCGAGTACACCGGCCGCACCCTGCGCGAGCACTACGGCCTGGCCCGCCCCGCCAACCGGCTGGCCACGACAACCGTAGGAGAAGGGCAGCCGGTATGAGCGGGCTGGAACTCACCACGGACGTCCTGGTGGTCGGCGGCGGCCCCGCGGCCACGTGGGCCGCGCTCAAGGCGGCCCAGGACGGGGCGGACGTGGTCCTCGCCGACAAGGGCTACTGCGGCACCAGCGGCGCCACCGCCTCGGCCGGTACCGGCGTCTGGTACGTCCCACCGGAGCCCGCCGCGCGGGAGGCGGCCATGGCGAGCAGGGAGGCCCTGGGCGGATACCTGGCCGACCGGCGCTGGATGGCGCGCGTGCTGGACCAGACGTACGCCGGGATGAACGAACTCGCGGCGGCGGGGCGTTACCCCTTCCCCACAGGACCGGACGGGAAGCAGCTCAGAAACGGGCTCCAAGGACCGGAGTACATGCGCAGGATGCGGATCCGCGTCCAGCGGGCCGGGGCACGCATCCTCGACCACAGTCCGGTCACCGAACTGCTCACCGACCCCTCCGGGGCGGTCGCCGGGGCCAGGGGGCACCGGCGCCAGGCCGGTCAGCCGTACCGGGTGCGCGCCGGGGCGGTCGTCCTGGCCACCGGCGGCTGCGCCTTCCTCAGCGGCGCGCTCGGTTGCAACGTCAACACCGGCGACGGAGCGCTGTTCGCCGCCGAGGTGGGCGCGGAGCTGTCCGGAATGGAGTTCTCCAACGCGTACGGCATCGCACCCGAGGGCACCTCCGTCACCAAGACCGCGTTCTACTCCTTCGCGACCTTCTACCACGAGGACGGCACCGTCCTGGAGGGCGCGGCCAGCCAGGGCGGCCGGTCCGTGATCGCGCGTGCGCTGCTCAGCGAGAAGGTGTACTGCCGCCTGGACCGGGCCGACGCCGCCGCCCGGCAGGCGATGCGGCTGGCCCAGCCGAACTTCTTCCTCACCTTCGACCGGCTCGGCATCGACCCCTTCACCCAGCGCTTCGCCGTCACGCTCCTCGCCGAGGGCACCGTGCGCGGCACCGGCGGCATCCGCATCACCGGCGACGACTGCTCCACCACCGTCCCCGGCCTGTACACGGCCGGAGACGCGGCGACCCGTGAGCTGATCTGCGGCGGCTTCACCGGCGGCGGCAGCCACAACGCCGCCTGGGCCATCTCCTCCGGCACCTGGGCGGGCCGGGGCGCGGCCCGTCACGCCCGCTCGCTCGGCGTCCGCGCCGCTACCAGGCGCCTGGTGGCAGCGGGTGGAGCCGGGCTCCGGCCCACCGGGGCTCCGGGACCGACCGACGGCTTCCGTGAGGTCGTCACCGCGGTCCAGGGCGAAGTGCTGCCGTACGAGAAGAACTATCTGCGCCACGGCGACCGGCTCACCGCCTCGCTGAAGGTGCTCGACAGCGTCTGGGCGGAGTCACGCGCGTCCCTGCACGCCGGGGGCGGGGACACCGTACGGGCTCGGCAGGCGGCGGCGATGGCGGCGCACGCTCGCTGGATGTACGCCGCGGCGCTGGCGCGCACGGAGACCCGCGGCATGGCCAAGCGGCTCGACTTCCCGGCACAGGATCCCGGGCAGCACCACCGCATCGTCACAGGCGGTCTGGACCGGGTGTGGACCTGCCCCGAGCCCCTGCCGACCGCACAAGCCGCAACAGCAGCATCGGCAGCATCACTGGAGGTGGTTTCATGATCGAGCTGGTCTCGGCGGAACGCTGCATCACCTGCGACAAGTGCATCAAGGTCTGCCCGACCAACGTCTTCGACCGGGGCGAGGACGGCATCCCCGTGCTCGCCCGCGGCGACGACTGCCAGACCTGCTTCCAGTGCGAGGCGAACTGCCCGGCCGACGCACTGTACGTCGCGCCCCTGACCCGCCCGCTGCCCGACGACTCCACCGCCCGGGACGAGGAGTACCTGGACCGTACCGGCCTGCTCGGCAGCTACCGCCGGCACATCGGCTGGGGACGAGGCCGCACGCCCGGCGCGCTGCGGGCCGTAGGCCCTCCCCTCGGACCGCCGGGGGCCAAGGAACCCTCCCTGCCCATCACCTCCTGACCACCCCGCGACCGATCACCCATGACTGGTCACCCATGACCGGTCACCTCCCGAAAGGACACCCGCGGCATGACCACCAGCACCGCCTTCGACATCCGCAGGATCGGCGGCCGTATCGGCGCCGAGATCCTCGGCGTGGATCTCTCCACCGACCTCGACCCCGCCGTCGCCACCGAGATCAACTCCACGCTCCTGGAACACAAGGCACTCGTCTTCCGCGACCAGAACCTCGACGACGCCGGCCAGCTCCGCTTCGCCTCCCTCTTCGGCGAACTCACCACGGCGCACCCCACCGTCCCCTCCGTCGACGGCCAGCCCAACATCCTGCCCGTCGACGGCGACGAAGGCATCCGCGCCAACCAGTGGCACACCGACGTCACCTTCGTCCGTACGCCTCCGAAGGCGTCCACGCTGCGCAGCATCGTGATCCCGCCCTACGGCGGCAACACCCTCATCGCCAACTCGGCCGCCGCGTACCGGGACCTGCCCGAACCGCTGCGCGAGCTGGCCGACAAGCTGTGGGCGGTGCACACCAACGACTACGACTACGCCGCCCCGAAGACCGAGAAGGCGGCCGAGCACCGCAGGCGGTTCGTCTCCCGGAAGTACCGCACCGCGCACCCGGTCGTCCGCGTCCACCCCGAGACCGGGGAGCGCGGGCTCTTCATCGGCGGCTTCGCCCAGAGCATCGTCGGCCTCGGCCCCTCCGACTCCCGGGATCTGCTGCGCATCTTCCAGTCGTACGTCACCCGCCCGGAGAACATCGTGCGCGTGGCCTGGACGCCGGGCGACCTCGTCCTGTTCGACAACCGCATCACCCAGCACTACGCCCCGGACGACTACGGCGACCTGCCGCGCCTGCTGCACCGGGTGACCGTCGCGGGCGACGTCCCGGCCGGGATCGACGGCACCCTCAGCCACGTCGTCGAAGGCGACGACGCCTCCCACTACACGCCCGCCGCGGCCTGAGCAGCACGGCCGCCGGGCGGGGCACACCCGCCCCTGCCCGGCGGCCCATCCGCGGCGAACGCCGATACCGAAGCCATGCGGAATAATGTGCACATGCGGATCTCAGCCAGGGCGGACTACGCGGTACGTGCCGCGCTGCAGCTTGCCGCGTCACGGGACGACGGGCCACTGAAGGCCGAGGCCATCGCCGATGCACAGGACATCCCGCACAAATTCCTCGAAAGCATCCTGAACGACATGCGCCGAGGCGGTCTCGTCGTCAGCCAGCGTGGCGGCAACGGCGGCTACCGGCTGGCCAGGCCCGCCGAGTCCATCAGCATTGCCGACGTCATCCGCGTCGTGGACGGACCGCTGGTCTCGGTGCGCGGGGTCCGCCCGCCGGACCTGTCCTACACCGGCCCCGCCGAGTCGCTGCTCCCCCTGTGGATCGCGCTGCGGTCCAACGTGCGCGAGATCCTCGAGGGCGTGTCGCTCGCCGACGTCGCATCGGCCCAACTACCCGCCGACGTGTCCGCGTTGACCGACGCCCCGAGCGCCTGGGTGAACCCCTGACACGCCGGGCCACCACCAACCGCCGATCCCACACCGCGAGATAGCGGCGTCCATCATGCGAACAGCCTCTTGGGATGCACGCCACCTTCTGCCACGATCCCTAGCAACCAGGTAGGAAAACTAGGGATCTGTGGGGGTGGCCATGAGAGCGCTCGACCGCACAGACCAGTTGCTGCCCCTTCTGACCTCGCGTCGTCACATCGACCTCGGCCGCACGTCC
>NZ_JBQQCE010000959.1:0-993 GCF_052245645.1 Streptomyces sp. KR55
TCGTGGGCGAGGTCGTCGGCCGAGCGAGCGCGTGAGGCGTGGACATGCCGCTTGATGTCGGCGCCTGGCAGTTCGTCGGGGTTGAGTTCGGGGCTGTAGCCGGGCATCAGGTGCAGTTCGACGCGGTCGGCGTTCTCGTTCAGCCAGGTACGGACGGCCTTGCTGCGGTGGACCGGGTGCCGGTCGGCGATCACGTAGACCTTGCGTCCGGCCTGGCGGGCGAGCCGGTCCAGGAAGCCGGTGAACACCGTCGCGGTGAAGCGGCCGGTGAAGACGGTGAACCACAGGGCACCGCGCGAGGCGATCGCGGACATGACGTTCACGCGCAGCCGCTTGCCGTTCACCCTCATCACGGGGGTGCGGCCTTTCGGCGCCCAGGAGCGGCCGGGCGGCGCCGTGTCCGAGCGCAGCCCGCACTGGTCCGCCCAGGCCACTACGGCCTTCTCCGTCTTCGCCCGCGCGGCGATGGCCGGGTATTCCTCCTCCAGCCACGCGCGCACCTTCTTCTCCTGCTGCTGGCAGGCGCGGCGGGTCGGACGCTGCGGGGTGAAGCCGTGCCGGCGCAGCCACTTGCCCACTCCGCGCTCGGTCATGACCACCCCGGTCACCATCCGGACCAACTCGTGCACCGCGGCCCGCGTCCAGAGGCCCGCCGATCAGCAGTTCCTCGGGCGTGTAGTCCGCCATCGCCTGAAACAGCGTGCCCCGTTCCTCATCGCTGATCAGCTCGTGCGGTCCGGGGCGCCGGGTGCGTCGCACCGCCAACGCGTCCCGGCCGCCGCCGCGGTAGGCCCGCCACCAGCTGCCCACCGACCGTTCGCTGACCCCGAACACCTCGGCCGCCTGCCGGTACGTCCGTACCTTGCCCGATTCCAGTGCGGCCACCACCCGCAGCCGCACCACCTCCCGCGCGGCAGGCGTCAGCCGACGCGCGTCCTCAACCCCGATCACACCCGGCCAACGAGCAGGCAACTCAACCGTTCCGGCTCAATA
>NZ_JBQQCE010000960.1:0-988 GCF_052245645.1 Streptomyces sp. KR55
CTAGGGCCTGTCTTCGGTTGTGATCAGTTTCGGGTTTTGGGTCCTGGATGAGGTCGTGGTCCGGTAAGACTCTGGTGTGACACGTGCGCAACTCACCGATGAGGAGTGGGAGTTCATCGAGCCGTTCGTGCCGATCGGCAGGTTCGGCCCGTATCCCGAGCGGCTGCGTGAGCAGTTCGAGGGGGTGATCTGGCGGTTCCGCACCGGCAGCCAGTGGCGGGAGATGCCCGAGCGGTTCGGTGCCTGGCAGACGGTCTACAACCGCTTCATGCGATGGCGGGACGCGGGCGTCTTCCAGGCCCTGCTGGAAGGCGTGATCGCCGAGGCCGCCCGCAGGGACGAGATCGACATGTCCCTGGTCAGCGTGGACTCCACCACCACGCGGGCCCATCACGACGCGGCCGGCATGCGGGTCAGCGAACAGACCCTGGCCGCACTCGAGGAGGCAGCCTCGCAAAAGGGGGAGCATCCGAGGAACAAGGCGGGCCAGACGGCGAAAGCGACCAGGTCCAAGCCGAGCGGCGACGCATCCGCCTCAGGCGGCGGGCCCGGCTGAAGGCCGCCCTGCTCGGCCGGTCCCGCGGCGGTCTGACCAGCAAGATCCACCTGGCCGCCGACCGGCGCTGCCGGCCGATGGCGATTGTCCTGACCGCCGGGCAGGCAGCCGACAGCCCCCAGTTCGTCCCCGTCCTGAGGAAAGTGCGGGTCCGCCTGCCGGCCGGCCGTCCCCGCACCCGGCCCGCTGCCGTGGCGGGCGACAAGGCCTACTCCTCCCGCGCCAACCGCGCCCACCTGCGCAAACGCCGCATCAAGGCGGTCATCCCGGAGAAGAAGGACCAGGCCGCCAACCGCAGGAAGAAGGGCAGCCAAGGCGGCCGCCCCATCACCCACGACACCGACCTCTACCGCGATCGCAACACGGTTGAGCGCGCCATCAACAGGATGAAGGCCTGGCGAGGCATCGCCACCCGCTATGACAAGACGCCCG
>NZ_JBQQCE010000961.1:0-983 GCF_052245645.1 Streptomyces sp. KR55
AGGCGCACCGGGCGCGGCCGTCGCTCGCCGACCGCCGGACGCGCGCCGAACTCGACGCCGCAGCCAAGCCGCACCCCCCGCACCAGTTGCAGGCCACGCCGGGCTGGCCACCGGTCGCCGTTCCCGGCCGGCCCGGCCGCTACCTCGTCGCCCAGGAGAACGCCGCATGACCGTCGACAACCTCGCCCAGCAGCTCACAGGCGGCCCCATGGACCCGGACGACGACCCGCTGGAGTACATCCCCGACGACGGCCCCGCCGAGAACGACGGGAAGAAGGGGCGCGGCCCGTCGCAGGCGTCCCAGCTCGTCGCCCTGGCCCGCAAGCGGTACGACTTGTTCATGTCGGAGGACGGCCGCCCCTACGGGGTGAAGGTCGACGGCGCGAACATCGCGCTCCCGCTGCGCGGGAAGGCCGGCCTGCGCTCGCAACTGGCGCGCATCTTCACCGACGAGCACGGCGGATCGGTGCCCTCACAGGGCTCCCTCGCCGACGCGATGACCGTGCTGGAGGGCGTCGCCCAGGACGCCGACCCGCGCGTCCCGCACGTCCGCGTAGGACGCCACCAGGACGGCATCGTCGTCGACCTGGGCGACGCCGACGGGCGGTGCGTCATCATCCGCCCCACCGGGTGGGAACGGGCCGCCCGCTCGCCCGTCCTGTTCCGCCGCTCGGGCGCCATGAAGCCGCTTCCCGAACCGATCCGCGACGGCGACGGCCTGGCCAAGCTGCGCGCCCTGCTCAACACCGACGACGACGGTTTCCAGCTGCTCGTCGCCTGGCTTGTCGCCGCGTTCATCCCCGACCTGCCGCACCCGATCCTCACGTTCCGCGGCGAGCAGGGCACCGGCAAGTCGTACTCGGCGAAGATGGTCATTGGCATCGTCGACCCCTCGGGGGCGCCGAAGCGGACCGCGCCCAGGGACATCAAGTCGTGGGCCACGCAGGCGTTCAACTCGTGGGCGCTGTGCCTCGACAACGTCT
>NZ_JBQQCE010000962.1:0-959 GCF_052245645.1 Streptomyces sp. KR55
CGGATCGGCCTTGCCGAGGCGCACCCCGACGTCGCGATGCCCGGCCGCACGCACCTCCAGCACGCCCAGCCGGTGCTCTTCGCCCACCACGTCCTCGCGCATGTGCAGTCCCTGTCCCGGGACGCGGAACGCCTGCGCCAGTGGGACGAACGGACGGCGGTCTCCCCGTACGGCTCGGGCGCGCTGGCCGGTTCCTCTCTCGGCCTCGACCCCGAGGCGGTCGCCCGCGACCTCGGCTTCGAGCACGGCAGCGCCGGCAACTCCATCGACGGCACGGCCTCCCGTGACTTCGTCGCCGAGTTCGCCTTCATCACCGCGATGATCGGAGTGAACCTCTCCCGGATCGCCGAGGAGGTCATCATCTGGAACACGAAGGAGTTCTCCTTCGTGACCCTGCACGACGCCTTCTCCACCGGATCGTCGATCATGCCGCAGAAGAAGAACCCGGACATCGCCGAGCTGGCGCGCGGCAAGTCCGGCCGTCTGATCGGCAACCTGACGGGCCTGATGGCGACCCTGAAGGCGCTCCCGCTCGCGTACAACCGCGACCTCCAGGAGGACAAGGAGCCGGTCTTTGACTCCATCGACCAGCTGGAGGTCCTGCTCCCCGCCTTCACCGGGATGATGGCCACCCTCACTGTCCACCGCGAGCGCATGGAGGAGCTGGCCCCGGCCGGGTTCTCGCTCGCCACGGACATCGCCGAGTGGCTGGTCAAGCAGGGCGTGCCCTTCCGGGTCGCGCACGAGGTCGCCGGCGAGTGTGTGAAGGTCGCCGAGGCCGAGGGCAAGGAGCTGGACGAGCTGACCGACGAACAGTTCGCGAAGATCTCCGCCCACCTGACCCCCGAGGTCCGCTCCGTCCTCAACGTGCCGGGTGCCCTCGCCTCCCGCAGCGGCCGCGGCGGTACGGCGCCCAGTGCCGTCGCCGTCCAGCTGGCCGAGGTCAAGGCGGACGTGAC
>NZ_JBQQCE010000963.1:0-940 GCF_052245645.1 Streptomyces sp. KR55
GATCAGTGATCGAAGGCGATCAGCGACCTGGTGATGGGGCGTCGGTGTGGTGGTTGTGCCAGATCGCGGTGGCCATCGCCAGGACTCGCTGGGCGACGCGGACGGCCACGCCCTCGAAGGTCCGGCCGCCGTGCTGCTCCAGCCCGAGCTGTCCCTTGAGGGTGTCGTTCACGGACTCGATGAGCTGACGGACCGACTTCAGCAGCGGCTCGCCCGGCCGGGACTTCTCCCGCTTGAACGAGGGCCGCAGCAAGGTGACACCCTGCCTGGCCAGGTCGGCCTCGAACTCCTTGGAGGCGAAGCCCTTGTCCGCGATCAGCAGCAGCCCTGGCCGGTCGCGGGCCAGGCGCGGCTCGCGGTCGAGCATCGCGGCCAGGACTTCGCGTTCGTCGATCTTCGGGCTGGCCAGCGACCAGGTGATCGGCATGCCGGCCGGGGTGCAGACCAGGAACAGCCGCAGGCCCCAGTAGAAGCGGCTGTGCGAGCGGCAGTAGCCGTAGCCCGCCCAGCCGGCCAGGTTCGAGCGCTTGACGGTCGGCCGGGATCGGCCGCACTCCACCGGGGTGGAGTCGGTGATCCACACGGTGTCGAACCAGAAGGCCGTGTCGGCGGCAAGTTCCCGGATGACGCGTTTGAGCAGCGGCAGCGCCGCGCGCAGGCGTTTGTTGTAGCCCGATTGCTGAGGAAGGTAGGGGAACATGCCGGACAGGTGCTTGCGGGCGAAGCGCAGCCATCGGGCCTCCGAGTGGAAGCCCAGCACGGCCTGGGCGACCGCGAGGCAGACGAGCTCGGAGTCGCTCAGCCGCGGTGGTCTGCCCAGCCACCGGGTCGCTCCGATCTCGTCATCGATCTTCACGTACAGTGCGGTCAAGAGGGTGTTCAGGTCCTGCGTCACAACATGATCTTGAACGCCCTCTTCATGCCTGACCACCGGCCCAAG
>NZ_JBQQCE010000964.1:0-930 GCF_052245645.1 Streptomyces sp. KR55
TGCCGATCGCGGCCAGCGCCATCGGGACGCTGAACCAGAGCAGCAGCCCCAGGTTCATCGCGCCGATGGTGACCGACTGGGTGACCGTGGGCCCGACGCCCGCGAGCAGCCGGCGGATCGCACTGATGCCCATGGCGGCACTGGCCAGCTCGCCGGTGGAACGCCCGGTGAAGAACTTCGTCGGCAGACGCAACAGCCGGTCCCACACGGCCGGTTGGAGCGTGGCCTCGATACGGCCCTCCAGACGCAGGATGGTCATGTTCTGCAGCAGCATGAAGGCCGCCGCGACGACACTGCTGACCATCACCGCCAGGCACACCTGCACGATGAGCCCGGCCTGCGCCTTCGGCACGAACTCGCCGAGCACCTTGCCCGTGGCGATCGGCACCAGCGCGCCGATGGCGACCGTCACCAGCCCGCTGAGCAGCAGCCCGGTCACGTCGCCGCGCGTGCCCCGCATGCAGAAGCGCAGCAGGCCCAGCGGGCCCAGCGGGCGTTCGGGAAGCGGCCGGTAGAACATCACCGCGCGCGGCTCGAACTCCGCCGCGTTGGCCTTCTCGACCGGCGTCTCGCGCCCGGTCGCCGGATGCACCGCCACATAGCCGCCACGCCGCCACAGCAGCGCGACCGGCGCCCCGGACAGGGCGCGGTGGCCCACCAGCGGGCCGACGTTGTCACGCCACCAGCTGCCGTCCAGCCGTACCGCACGGGTGCGCACGCGCGAAGCGAGGGCGATGCGCTCGACCGGGTCGAGACGGTCGCTCTCGGTACCGCTGTGCCCGGGGTCGGCGAGGGCGATGCCGGCCGCGCCCGCGACCAGCTTGCAGGCCGCGTACGTGGCGTCCGCGTCGGCGGCCGTCGTGCGCTTGCCCGACGACTTGCCGATCGAGGCGAGCAGGGTCCGGTCGGCCTGGGCGCGTACCTGCTCAC
>NZ_JBQQCE010000965.1:0-912 GCF_052245645.1 Streptomyces sp. KR55
CCGCTGCGAGGGAGGGGGCCACGTGCTCATCGACACCTACGGCCGGGTGGCCACCGACCTGAGGGTCTCGCTCACCGACCGGTGCAACCTGCGCTGCACGTACTGCATGCCCGAGGAGGGCCTGCAGTGGCTGGCCAAGCCGGACCTGCTCACGGACGACGAGATCGTCCGTCTGATCGACATCGCGGTCACCTCCCTGGGCATCGAGGAGGTCCGCTTCACCGGCGGGGAGCCGCTGCTGCGCCCCGGCCTGGTGGGCATCGTCGAGCGCGTCGCCGCGCTGGAGCCGCGCCCCCGGATGTCCCTGACGACCAACGGCATCGGCCTCCGGCGCACCGCGGCCGCCCTGAAGGCGGCGGGCCTGGACCGGGTGAACGTCTCCCTGGACACCCTCCGCCCCGACGTCTTCAAGACCCTCACCCGCCGGGACCGCCACAAGGACGTCATCGAGGGCCTGCACGCCGCCCGCGAGGCGGGCCTGACCCCGGTGAAGGTGAACTCGGTCCTGATGCCCGGGCTCAACGACGACGAGGCCCCCGACCTGCTCGCCTGGGCGGTGGAGCACGACTACGAGCTGCGCTTCATCGAGCAGATGCCCCTGGACGCCCAGCACGGCTGGAAGCGCGACGGCATGATCACCGCGGGGGACATCCTCGCCTCCCTGCGCACCCGCTTCCAGCTGACCGAGGAGGGCTCCGAGGAGCGCGGCTCGGCCCCGGCCGAGCGCTGGATCGTCGACGGCGGCCCGCACCGCGTCGGCGTCATCGCCTCCGTCACCCGCCCGTTCTGCGCGGCCTGCGACCGCACCCGCCTCACGGCCGACGGCCAGATACGCACCTGCCTGTTCGCCCGCGAGGAGACCGACCTGCGCGCCGCCCTGCGCTCCGGCGCCCCCGACGAGGAGATCGCCCG
>NZ_JBQQCE010000966.1:0-906 GCF_052245645.1 Streptomyces sp. KR55
CCCACACCGCCGGCCCCGGCAGTGGCGGTCACACCCCGTCGGACTTCCCACTGGTGGCCCTCGACCAGGCGCAGGTCGACGAGCTGGAGTCGGCGCTTCCCGAACTGGTCGACGTACTGCCGGTGTCGCCGCTCCAGGAAGGGCTGCTCTTCCACGCCCTCTTCGACGAGCAGGCCGAGGACCTGTACGTCGAGCAGATGGTGATCGACCTGCACGGCCGGGTCGACGCCCCGACCATGCGGGCGTCCTGGCAGGCGCTGCTCGACCGGCACCAGACCCTGCGGGTCGGATTCCGGCAACTGACCGGGGTGCAACAACCCGTGCAGACCGTCGTACGGCACACGGAACTGCCGTGGCGCGAGGAGGACCTGTCCGCCCTGGACGCGGACGCCGCCTGGGCGGAGTCGGAGCGGACCGCGGCCGAGGAACGCGCCCGGCGCTTCGACCTGGCGCAGCCGCCGCTGCTGAAGGTCGCACTGGTCGACGCCGGACACGGCCGCGTACGGATGCTGGTGACGCTGCACCACCTGCTGCTGGACGGCTGGTCGCTGCCGATCCTGATGCGGGAGCTGTGGGCCTGCTACGCGGCGGGCGGCAGCGCCGACGGCCTGCCCTCCGTGGTGCCCTACCGCGACTACGCCTCCTGGCTCGCCCGCCAGGACCAGGACGCCGCACGCCGGGCCTGGCACCAGGCCCTGGACGGGGTCGAGGAACCGACACTCGTCGCCCCCGCCGACCGCACGCTCCCCGCCTCCGCGGTACTCGACCGAGTGACCACGCGGACCGGTGAGGACCTGGGCGCGGCACTGGAGGACCTGGCACGCGCGCAGGGCGTGACGCTGAACACGGTGGTGCAGGCCGCGTGGGCGGTGGTGGTGGGGCAGTTGGCGGGCCGGCGTGATGTGG
>NZ_JBQQCE010000967.1:0-876 GCF_052245645.1 Streptomyces sp. KR55
TTGTTGTAGCCACGCGCCAAGCCGGCACCGGCGACGTACAACTCACCCGTCACACCCGGCGGGACGGGACGCAGGAAGTCGTCCAGGACGAAGGTCCGGGTGTTGCCGATCGGCGAGCCGATCGCCGGAGGCGCACCCTTCGGGCTGATGCCCTCCTCCAGCAGCGTCGCCGTCGAGATGACCGTCGCCTCGGTGGGGCCGTAGGTGTTCCAGACTTGGGCTTGCGCCCGCCAGCGGGCCGCCAGACCGGCACTCAGGCGCTCCGCGCCCAGCACCCAGTTCTCCACGCCCGGAACCGCTTCCGGCTCCAGCACGCCCAGGAGCGACGGGACTACGCTCGCGACCTGCACGCCCGCGGTGCGGATCATCTCCGCCAGCGCACCCGGCTCCGTACGCTCCTCGCTGGTGGCGATGGCCAGGGTGCCGCCGCCACCGAGGGTGACCGCGACGTCGAGCACCGCCGCGTCGAAACTGAACGACGCGAACTGCAACGCCACCGTGCCCGGTTCCACACCCAGCACCGGACGCATCACCTCGGCCAGGTTCGCCACCCCACCGTGCGCGACCGCCACGCCCTTCGGCCGACCTGTGGAGCCGGAGGTGTAGATGACGTAGGCGAGCTGGTCCGGTTCCACCACCGTGTCCAGCGCCTCGGCCGACCCACCGTCCGACTCGTGCGTCAGCACCACGTCCACGCCGGCCGGCACCTGCCCCGCCGTCGCGGCCGTGGCCAGCACCACCCAAGCCTGGCTGTCGCTGACCATGTACGCCAGCCGATCCGCCGGATACTCCGGATCCAGCGGCACATACGCCCCGCCGGCCTTCCACACGGCCAGCAAAGCCACCACCATGTCGACCCCACGCGGCAGACACAGC
>NZ_JBQQCE010000097.1:0-25536 GCF_052245645.1 Streptomyces sp. KR55
ACCCGGGACGCGCCGACCCGGTCGGCCATCGAGCAGCTGGCGGGAAGGATGGACACGGCCGCGCTGACGGCGCTGTGGGAGGAGGCCCTGCGGGTCCCGGCGCGGTCGGGGCCGCCCGTCTGGGCGCACGGCGACCTGTCGCCGGGGAACGTCCTGGTCACCGAGGGACGGCTGACCGCCGTGATCGACTTCGGCACGGTGGGAGTGGGAGATCCCGCAGTCGATCTGATCGCGGCCTGGAATCTCCTGCCCGCCTCGGCCCGCCCCGTCTTCCGTGACGCTCTGGGTGTCGACGACTCCGAGTGGGCGCGCGGGCGTGGCTGGGCGCTGTCGATCTCGCTGATCCAGCTGCCGTACTACTGGGAGACCAATCCGCCGCTGGCGGCGAACTCGCGGCATGTGATCAAGGAGATCCTGGCCGAGGCCGGGTAGCGGCGGACCGGCCGCCGGGTCCGTGGCGACCGGTCACCGCTGGGTGTGCCCTACTCGCCCGCGTACGCCTTCTCCAGGGCGGCGATGTCGAGCTTGTGCATCGACAGCATCGCCTGGGTCGCACGTGCCGCCTTCGCCGGGTCCGGGTCGCTCATCATGTCGTCGAGGCTGTCCGGGATGACCTGCCAGGACACCCCGTACTTGTCCTTGAGCCAGCCGCAGGGGCCGGGCTCGCCGCCGTTCTCGGTGAGCTTGGTCCAGTAGTAGTCGATCTCTTCCTGGTTCTCGCAGAAGATCATGAAGGAGATCGCCTCGGTGAACTTGAACTCGGGGCCGCCGTTGAGCGCCAGGAACTTGTGGCCGTTGGCCGTGAATTCCACGGTCAGCACGGTGCCGGCGGGGCGAGGGGCTCCCTCGGGGTAGCGGGCGACCTTGCCGACGCTGGAGTTCTTGAAGATCGAGACGTAGTAGTGGGCGGCTTCCTCGGCCTGGTCGTCGAACCAGAGACACGTGGTGAATCCGTCGGTGGCCATGAGTACCTCCTGGGGCGTGGAACGCGGTCACCTTTGTCGACCGGTCTTCACCGCGGAACTCATCGGTCGGACCGCTGATTGATCCAGGTGGCCCCGCCACCACCCCATCGTGCGATGGACGGAGCTCGACCGTGGTGGGCACTTCGCGGCGATGGAGGAGCCGGATCTGCTGGTCGACGACGTGCGGGCCTTCTTCCGGCAGCTGCGCGAGAAGCGCGACGGCTGACCGCTCTGCCCGTGGCGAATCTGCCGCGGGCAGAGAAAACGCCTGCGGTGCCTGTTCCCGGCCCAGAGTGGGGATCGCGGCGATGCCGGCCGCGTCGCGACACCTCACGGCACCTCATGGCAACTCATGGCAACTCATGGCAACTCACGACGACGACAAGGAGCGCCGATGTCTCCACTCACCGCCCTGCCACCCCGGGCCGAGGAGGGCGACACCCCGCCCACCCGGTTCGACGACCATCTGGCCGCCCAGCTGCTCGGGCAGCGGATCGTCCTGCTCGGCACCCAGGTCGACGAGGTCTCCGCGAACCGGGTCTGCTCGCAGCTGCTGATCCTGTCCGCGGAGGATCCGCGCACCGACATCAGCCTGTACATCAACAGCCCCGGCGGTTCGGTGCACGCGGGCCTCGCGATCTACGACACGATGCGTCTGATCCCGAACGACGTCTCGACGCTCGCCATGGGCTTCGCGGCCAGCATGGGCCAGTTCCTGCTCTGCGGCGGCACGCCCGGCAAGCGGTACGCCCTGCCGAACGCGCGGATCATGATGCACCAGGGGTCGGCGGGCATCGGCGGTACCACCGCCGACATCGAGATTCAGGCGGACAACCTGGAGCACACCAAGCGGACGATGGAACGGCTCATCGCCGAGAACACGGGCCAGTCCCCGGAGACCATCGCCCGGGACGGCGACCGCGACCGCTGGTTCACGGCCGAGGAGGCCAGGGAGTACGGCATGGTGGACCGGGTCGTCGAGTCGCTGGCCGACGTCCGCCCGGCCGCCTCGAAGCGACGGATGGGGCTGTGACATGGGGAACTACACGATTCCGTACGTCGTCGAGCGGACCGCGCACGGCGAGCGCTCCTCCGACGTGTTCAGCCGGCTGCTGTCGGAGCGGATCATCTTCCTCGGCACCGAGATCGACGACGGGGTCGCCAACGTCGTCATCGCGCAACTCCTCCATCTGGAGTCGTCGGCCCCGGAGAACGAGATCGCGATCTACATCAACTCCCCCGGTGGCTCGTTCACTTCGCTCATGGCGATCTACGACACGATGACGTACGTGCAGGCGCCGATCTCGACGTTCTGTGTGGGGCAGGCGGCGTCAACGGCCGCCGTGCTGCTGGCCGGTGGGGATCCGGGGCGGCGGTTCGTGCTGGAGCACGCGCGCGTGCTGCTCGGTCAGCCCGCCACCGGGGGCAGCCGGGGCATGATCTCCGACCTCTCCCTCCAGGCCAAGGAGATGGTCCGGATCCGCTCGCAGGTCGAGGAGGTGCTGGCCCGCCACACCCACCACGACATCGCCACGCTGCGCGCGGACATGGACCGCGACAAGGTGTTCACCGCGCAGGAGGCCGTGGCGTACGGCCTGGCCGACGAGGTGGTGGGCCGGCGCCTCGTGACGGTCTGAAACGCCGGGCCCGAGGGTGTCGTCAGGCGACCAGGCAGAGCCCGTTGTACGGCGAAGTGGACGTGGCACGGCTGCGGTTGGCGTGTCGCGTGAGCTCGCTCTGCGCCTGCGACAGCAGGTCGCCGAGGCCCAGGCCGAGGGCGTGGGCGGCGGCCGCGAGGACCTCCGAGGAGGCCTCCTTGCGGCCGCGCTCCACCTCCGACAGGTACGGCATGGAGATCCGCGCCGCGTCAGCCACGTCCTTGAGCGTGCGTTCCTGGGCGAGGCGCTCGCGGCGCAGGACGTCACCGATCAGGTCGCGCCACAGGGGTTCCTTGGGCGCGGGGGATACGGGGGGCGCGGCGGCGGGGGCCGCGGTGGCCGGGCGTTCGGACGCTGGGCGGGCCGTCCCCGGACGCGCGGCGGGCGGGCGCAGCGGGATGACGCGGGCTTCGTTCGGCGCTTGGTTGGTCACCGCTCCAGCCTAGGAGCGCCCGCCGCCACGGGAAGGCCCCGACGTTCCGCCCTCGGTGGAATCGGACGAAACGCCCGCCCGGAGCCGCGGCCCGGGAGAGACTGGTCCGTCCGAGGCGAAGGAGTGCGGTGCCGTGCTGCGGGACACGTTCAACGAGGCCGCGGAGCTGTACAACAGGGCACGGCCGCGGTATCCCGACGCCCTGGTCGAGGACTTGGCCCGGGTGACAGGCCTGGGCCCGTCCGACCGGGTCCTGGAAATGGCGGAGCTCGCCACGCTGATGAACATCTCCGAGGCCGAGGTGGTGGAGGGTCAGTTCGCCGCCAACGGCTACAACTCCGCGTCGCTGGACGCCGCGCTCACCGGCGACGGACCCGAGCACGGCGAGGCAGTGCTCGCCGACTACATCGGCGTCGAGGAGCACGGCCTCCGGCTGGTCGAGGACTTCCAGTCGCTCGCCCCGCTCATGGCCGAGCTGGACGAACGCGACCGTCGGATCCTGCACTTGAGGTTTTTGACATCCTCCCCTTCTTAAAGAGGGGGATTCCAACCCAGGTGAGCTGAGGTTCACGGGCGCTCGAACAGCCGGTGGCCGTTGTCACCCCTCCGGTACCGGCTGAGCGCCGGGGGCGGGGAATCCCGCCCTGTCCTACCGCGACGTTGGTTGCTGCGTTCTCATCTGCGTTGCAGGTGAAGCCGCACTCGGTGCACCGGAACTCGGCTTGGCTCTTGCGCGAGTTCTTGTCGATCCATCCGCAGGCGCTGCATCGCAGGGAGGTGTACGGGGCGGGTACGTCCTCGACCCGGCCGGGGGCCTTGTGCTCGGTGCGCTGCCGTAGCAGGCCCCAGCCCTGGGCGAGGACAGCCCGGTTGAGGCCCCGCTTCTGGGCGACTCGTTTACCCGGCTCCTGCACGGTGCCCTTGGCCGAGCGGGTCATGTTCTTGATGTTCAGCTTCTCGAACCGCACCAAGTCATAGGTGCGGGCGAGCATCGTTGAGGTCTTCTCGCACCAGTCCTTGCGCCGGTTTGCCTCACGTGCCTTGAGCTTGGCGACCTTCGCATACTCGGCGGCCTTCTCCGGACTGTTCTTGGGCGCGCGGGCTGCGCGGCGCTGGTGCTTGCGGATCTGCGCCCGTTCCTTGACGGTGAGCTGCGGGCAGTTCAGCTTCCGCCCGTCCGAGAGCGCTGCGGTGATCTTCACGCCCCGGTCGATGCCGATGACCTCGCCCGTGCCGGGTGCGTCGATCGGTTCGGGGATGACCGCAAACGCGACATGCCACTGGCCGTTACGGAAGGTGACCCGGAACGTCTTCGCCTGCGGCAGCCCGGAACCGTTGCCCTTGCGGCTGAGCCGGAACCGGACCCAGCTGCAGCCAGGCACCTTCACCTGAGCCCAGCGCCGGTTGAGTTTTTGCACCACCACCGAGCGGCCCATGACCTGCTTGCCCTCGGCGTTCAGCCTCGGCGACCCGTCCGACTCGAACTCCGGCACCCGATCGGTACCGATGACCCGGAAGCCTTCGTGCACGTACTTCTTGCGCCACGTCGGCTCACCGAAGTCGGAGGTGAACTTGGCGCTCTTGGCCTTGGTGAAGTCCTTCAGGGCCTGCTGCTGCACATCCGCGTTACCAGCACGCAGCCATTCGTTGTCACGCCGGGCCTCGGTGAGCTGGCGGCACTGCTCGGCGAAACCAGGTGCGGACTTGCGCCACCTGCGCCAGTGCGAGTGCTGCTCGACGGCGAGGTTCCACACATACCGTGCGTGCGCGCAGTGCAAGAGCATCTGCTCTTCCTGCGCACGCGTCGGGTACATACGGAACTTTGCCACGCCGTCACCGTAGCGGCACAATGACGGCATGTTCAAATTCACGCTCCGTATCCCCGAAGAACTCCACGCCCGGCTCGCCGCCCAGGCGGTCACCGACCGGCGGTCCCTCAACGCCGAGATCCTGCACCTGCTTGAGGCCGCCCTCAGCGCCGTACCTTCCGGAACGCAGAATCGCCCTGGCGGCGATTCTGCTTCCCCTGCCCCGCTACGCGGGAGCGGGCATTCACCCCGGCCCTGAGGACCGGGCACCCTGCCCGAAAGCAAGGTGGAGGAGGCCACCCAGGCCGAGATCGCGAGCAGCTCGGCTGCTCGCAGATGCATGTCTCCCGGCTGCTCAAGCGGATCATCGTACGGCTGCGGCGGGGCATGCTCGGGGAGCTCGACTGCGCCTGACCCCGGCGTCACGACACAGCGTCCACGGGCTCGCTCAGCCGCTCAGCTCGACGACGGCGCTCACCCGCTTGCCGACCGGCACCCGCTCGACGGTCACCTCCGTCGCCAGCGCATGGACTATCTCCAGGCCGTGCCTGCCGACCCGTGCGGGATCGCGGGGAAACCGCAGGGGCAGTGCGGCGCTGCTGTCGCAGACGCACACCGTCATGGAGCTGTCCGTGCCCTCCAGCTCCAGGATGTACGGACCGTTGCTGTGCCGGTCCGCGTTGGTCACGAGCTCGCTCACGACGAGGAGCACCGACTGTTCGGCGCGGGAGCCGATCTCGGCGCACCACTCGGTCCTGAGCTGCTCGAGGAAGAGTGCGGCGAGGGAGCGTGCCTCGGCGATGCATCCCGGCTCGCCGGTGTAGTGCGCCGCCCGCCGCAGCGGTTCCACGGGCACGTCGAAACCAGTCGGTACGACGGACCCGTCCCGGTACTCGATCATGCGTGTCTCTCTCCGAAGCCGGCCGTGCCGGACGTTGCTGCACCAGTCCTCGTACCCCGAGCCGGGCGCCGCAGTCCATAGTGCAGGACGCGTCACACTGCCGGAGCGGGAGCGGGCGCCTCGGGAACACTGTCCGTGAACGACGACCGGGCGGTCGGCCCGGATGTGAGCGGGGGCTGCGGCGGCGAGGGCGCAGGGGACTCGGGGGCCTCAGGGGACTCAGGGGGCTCCGGGGATTCCGGCGGTTCGGGGGACCTCGGGGGCTCCGGGCTCTCCGGCTCCGGGGCCGGCGGTTCCGGTGTGGGCGTCTGAGGTCTCGGGGACGGCGAGGGCGGAGAGTCCGGGGCCGGTGACGTCGGTGTGGACGGGGTGAGCGAGGGTGTGGGCCGGGTCGCCGGCGGCTCGGTCTTCTTGTCCTTCCCACCCGTGTCGCCGTGCCGGCGGGCGATCCACTCGCCGCGGTCGGGGTCGTAGAGGACGAAGACGTCGACGGCCTTCGGCGCGGGGGTGACCACGACGACGTTCGAGGAGCGATACGACGGCCAGGCCTCGCCGGTCGGTTTCGGCGTGGTCCGCTGGGCGACCGGCGGGGTCAGCGGGTTTCCGCAGGCGCACCGCACACGGGGCACCCCGCGGTCGTCGACGAGGACGGCCGTACCCGCCTGCAGGACGGCCTGGTAGCTGGTGGCAGTGCCGGCGCGGTAGCCGTGGTTGGTGACACGGGTGTCCATGCGGAGCTGTACGGGGGTGAGCGAGCGCAGGTGGGCCGGGACCTGGGACGGCGCGACGCCGGCCACCGAGGCGAAGGCCCTGTTCTTGGCCTCGTCCGTCTGGAGGAACCTGATCTGTTTCTCCACGTCGCACGTGGCGACGTTGCGGGTGCCGCCGTAGAGCCCGGGGGCGCCGCCGGCCACGCCCCGTACGGCGTTCGGCGGCGGCGATCCGGTCGCCGGACTCGGCGTGGCCGGTGGGGCGGAGCTGTCCGTCGCGGTGGACTCGGTGAAAGGGTCGGGGCCCGTGCTGCCCGCGGGCTGGAGGAAGACCTCGCCCTGCGAGCCGGTGCCCCCGCCGTCGGGCCGGGTCAGGACGACGGCGACGACCACGGCGGCCACCACGACGGCGGCGAGCACGGCGATCCGGGGTGCAGAACGCCACCACGGCGGGCGTGGCTCGGGGGACTCGGCTCCCCCACCGGGCGGCTGGGAGGGCGGTCCCGGGGGCGGCTCGGGCGGTCCCGACAGCGGGCCGGAGGGTGGGCCGGCGGGACGGCCGGACGACGGCGGTTCGACGCTCACGAGCTCTGCTCCCGTTGTGGAGTGCCGGCGGCCCTCAAACTCACTTTCGCCGCTTTCCTTCGCCTTCTTCCATGTTCTTTGGTCATTGTGTGCTTCGGTCCGGTACGGCCCGCAAGCCGACGCGGACGGCCCTCCCGGCGCGCGCCCGGTGCCGGTGCTGCTTAGCGTGACAAGGTGAGCCCGCGCGTCCCCTCCGAGCAGGCCGCCGCCCGCCACGGCTGGGTGCAGGCCGTCGCCGTCGTGCTGGCGGGAATGATCGCCATGGGGACCACCGCCACGCTGGGCCTGTGGGCGGCGGGGGCCGCCGACCTCCCGGACGGCGCGTTCCCGCGGGTGGTTGCCGCGACCGTCGTCACGGCGGTGGGCGGCGCCGTCGAGCTGTCGGGCGATGTCGGGGGCCTCGCCGAGACCGAGGCGGGGCTGACCGTGATTCCGCTGTCGGTGACGCTCGCCGGGGCCCTGGTGGTCGCCGTGGGATTCCTGCGACCGCTGCGGCACCGGGCGGTGGCCGGTGCCGGGGAGCTGGGCGGGTGGGCCGCCAGGATCGCCGTCCTGTGGCTGCTCGCGCTGCTCGGACTGGCTCTCGGGGCCCGGCAGACGTTCACCATCTCCGTCGGCGAGGACGCGATCAGCGACATCACCGATCTGTTCGGCATCTCGCCCGAGGTGGGCTTCACCACGGACGTGCCGGTGACGCTGGTCTTCGGGCTGCTGTGGCTGGCCGGCGTGCTGGTGCTGGCACTGCTGGTGGCGCCGGGAGCTCCGCTGCCGGGCAGGCTGCTGCGGTTCCGGGAGTCGGTGCGCCCGGCCGCGTACGCCATGGTCGCCCTCCTCCTCACGTACGTCGTGCTCGGCGTCGTCATCGGCCTGGTCGTCGCGGCGACGCGGGGGCACCCGGCCGAGACGTTCGCCGTGATCCTGCTGGGTCTGCCGAACCTGGTGTGGCTCGCGTTCACGATCGGCCTGGGCGCCACCTGGGACGGCCGCGTGGAGGGGCCGTTCGAGCTGCCGATGCCGCATGTCCTCGACGAGGTGCTGCGCTCCTCGGACGTCGCCGTGCTCAATGTGGGCACGCTCGCCGAGCACGACGGCCGGGTGTGGTGGCTGGTGGTGGTCGACGCGGTGCTGGTGCCGGCGGCCGCGTTCGTGATGGCGGCGCGTTCTCCGGCCCGGCTGCGGGCCTGGCGGCACGCCGTGCACATGGCGGTCGCGCTGGCCCTCACGGTGCTGATGATCTGTCTGGTCGGCCGGATCTTCGCGTCGTACGGCCTGTCCGTGCTCGGCATCGGCGACCTGGGCGGATTTCTCGCGGGAGAACTGTTTCTGCGGCCCCGGATCTGGACGGCGCTGGGCCTGGCCGTGCTGTGGGGTCTGGTGACCGGCTTCCTGGGCGCGCTTCTCGCTGCAAGGGTGCGGCGGCGGGGTGCGGCCGCCCAGGCCCCGTCGTCACCTTCCCCTCGTCCGCCCTGAGGACGGGCCGGCCGGCGATGAGGGTTCCCTTGCCGGGTGGCCGCGGCCGACGACGGGCTCGGCCCAGCGCGGTGGCGGCTTCGGGCGGTCGTCCCGGGCGGGTACGACCCTCAGGTCGACCTCGGTCGGCGGGTGGGCGCCGTTCCTGACACCGGCCAGGGCGGCGCGCAGGGCCGTGACGAAGGCGAGGCAGGAGTCGTACCGTTCGTCGGGGATCTTGGCCAGCGCGATACCGAAGACCGTGTCGACAGGTCCGGCGAGTTCGGGGCGGGCTTCGGTCAGGGGTGGCGGCGGGTCGTACTGGTGGGCCCACAGCAGCGCCATGTCGTCGTCACGGCGGAACGGCGGGTGGCCGGCCAGGCACTCGTAGACCACGCAGGCGAGGCCGTAGACGTCGCACCGGCCGTCGACGGGGCGGCCCGCGATCTGCTCGGGGGCGACGTAGTCGAGGGTGCCGACGAACTGTCCCACCGTGGTGAAGCCGGTCAGCGACAGCGACTTCTTCGTCAGACCGAAGTCGGTGAGGTAGACGTGCTCGGGGTGGTCGCTGTCGGTGCCGCGGGCCACCAGGATGTTGCCGGGTTTGACGTCCCGGTGGACCAGCCCGTGCTCGTGGGCGGCGTCCAGCGCGGAGGCGACCTGCGCCGCGATGCGCACGGCGGTCGCGGGCGGCAACGGGCCCTGCCGGTCGAGCAGATGGCGCAGGTCGCTGCCGGCGACGTAGCGCATGGCGATGTACAGGATGCCGTCCGTCTCGCCCGCCTCGAAGACCGGCACGATGTGCGGATGGTCGATCGCAGCGGCCACCCGGGACTCATGGCTGAAGCGCCGCCGGAAGGTGTCGTTGCGGGCGAGTTCGGGGGCGAGCAGCTTGAGCGCGACGGTGCGGTCCAGGCGCAGGTCGCGGGCGCGGTAGACGACGGCCATGCCGCCGCGGCCGAGTTCGTGCTCGATCCGGTAGCCGGCGACCTGCCGTCCGATCAGTTCGGAGGGCCGCCCGGAGAACAGGCCGGTGTCGCCCACCATCAGGTCTCACCGTCGGGTGTCACGACCCGAGTGGGGGCGTGGCCGGGATCCTCGGTGGCGCGCGGCGCCTCGTCCGCCGCGTAGGTGCTCAGCCGCGCCCCGTCGCTGTACGCCCACTGGCCGCCCTCGGCGTCGTACAGCCACACGGACCCCCCGTCGACAACCACGCCGATCCGCGCTCCCTGTGTCCGGTCGCGGAAGGACTCGCCGTCGAGCCCGCCGGCCGCCAGGTCCTCGACAGCCGCCCGGTAGCGGGCGAGCGCCCGCTCCGCGCGGGCGAGCAGTGGCCGGGGGTCGGCGGTGGTGGCGAGCGGTTCGTGCTCGGTGGGCGGGTCCTCGGGTACGGCGACCAGGTAACGGCCGTCGACCCAGGCGGACCAGCCGTTGGCGCACAGGATCCGCCCCCAGTCGCCGCGCCGCTCGACCAGCTGGACCGGCAGCAGCGGATCGAGGGGCACGGTGGGCCGGGCGGGGTCGGGCGACTCCCAGGCGGGCATCCCGTGCCGGGGGACGACGTGGGTGGGCCGGAAGCCGGGGCTCGCCATCGCGGGGCCTACTTCCGCATCACGACGGGCTCGCGGCGGCGCAGCAGCCGGGACACCACGTAGCCGAACACCACCGACAGGACGACGAGCATGCCGATGTCGAGCAGCCACACTCCGACCGCATGCTCGAACAGGGGATCGCCGGTCAGGTCGCCGGGCGAGACCCGGGCCAGGTCGATGGTGGCGGCCATCGCGCCGAACGCCCACCGCGCGGGCACCAGCCAGGCCACCTGCTCCAGTCCTGGCACACCGTCCAGCTGCAGCAGAGCGCCGCAGAAGACGACCTGGACGAGGGCGAGCAGCACGAGCAGCGGCATCGTCACCTCCTCCTTGCGCACCAGCGCGGAGACCACCAGACCGAGCATCATCGCCGTGAAAGCCAGCAGGGCGACGGCGACGGTGATCTCCACAAGGGGCGGCATCACCACGCCCCGTCCGCCCGGCGCGTTGAGATCGACGCCGAGCAGGCCGACCAGGGTCAGCACGACGGCCTGCAGCACGGTGACCGTGCCGAGCACGACCACCTTGGACATCAGGTACGCCGATCTGGACAGGCCGACGGCCCGCTCGCGCCGGTAGATCACACGTTCCTTGACGATCTCGCGCACGGCGTTGGCCGCGCCGGTGAGCACGCCGCCGACGCAGAGGATGAGCAGTGCGTTCATCGCCGACCGCCGGGTCAGCTCACTGCCCGCCAGGGCGCGGGCCATGCCGCCCATGACGAAGGGCAGGGCGATCATGACGAGGAGGAAGGTGCGGTCGGCGCTGAGCGCGGCCGTGTAGCGGCGGACCAGCGTGATGAGTTGGGCGCCCCAGTGGCGCGGCCTGGGCGGCGGGCCGACGATGACCGGGCCCTCGCGGGGCCGCCGCGGCTGTGCGGTCGCGTCGGCGATGTACTGCCGGTGGAAGGGCGATGCGCGGTACTCCCCCGCCCAGTCCCGGTCACGGTCCCGCTCGAACGCCTCGAACGCCTCCGGCCACTGGGTGAAGCCGAAGAAGGCGAGGGCGTCGCCGGGCGGGCCGAAGTAGGCCACCGTGCCGCCCGGCGCGAGGACGAGCAGCCGGTCGCAGACATCGAGGCTGAGGACGCTGTGCGTGACGACGATGACGGTCCGGCCGTCGTCGGCGAGGCCGCGCAGCATGTGCATCACCGAGCGGTCCATACCGGGGTCGAGGCCGGAGGTCGGCTCGTCGAGGAAGAGCAGCGAGGGCTTGGTCAGCAGCTCCAGCGCCACGCTGACCCGTTTGCGCTGGCCGCCGGAGAGGCTGTGCACGGGCTGGTTCGCGCGCTGTTCCAGACCCAGTTCGCGGATCACCTCCTCGACCCGCGCGCGGCGCTCGGCCCTGGCGGTGTCCTGCGGGAAGCGCAGCTCGGCGGCGTAGGTCAGGGCGCTGCGGACGGTCAGCTGGGCGTGCAGGATGTCGTCCTGCGGGACGAGACCGATGCGCTGCCGCAGCTCTGCGTAGTCGTGGTACAGGTCGCGTCCGTCGTACAGGACCGTGCCGTGGTCGGCGGGGCGCTGTCCGGTCAGGGCGTTCAGCAGCGTGGACTTTCCCGCGCCGCTCGGGCCGACGACCGCGAGCAGGCACTTCTCCCCCACCGGGAACGACACGTCGTCGAGGAGCGTCTTGCTGCCCCGGTCGACGGCGACGGTGAGGTCCTGTACATCGAGGGAGATCTCGCCGGTGTCGACGTATTCCTGCAGCTGGTCGCCGACGAGGCAGAAGTCGGAGTGGCCGATGCCGACGATGTCGCCGGGGTTGATGAGGGCGGCGGTGACCTGCAGCCCGTTGAGGTATGTGCCGTTGTGGCTGCCGAGGTCGACGATCTCGTACGTCCCGTCGGTGTGGGCGCGCAGCTCGGCGTGCCGGCGCGAGACGAGCAGGTCGTCGACGACCAGGTCGTTGTCCTCGTCGCGGCCGATGCGGACGGTCCGATGGGGCAGCGGCCGTACGCTGGTGGGCTCCCGGAAGGTGTGGGTGAGGGCGGGGCGGGAGACCGCCGAGGGGCGCTCCGGGGCCGGGTCGGCGAGGCCGACGAGGACGGCGCGCGGGCCGTCGGTGGGGTTGCCGAAGCGGATGACGCTGCCGGGGCCGACGTCCCATGCGTCGATGCGGCGGCCGTCGGCGTAGGTGCCGTTGGTGCTGTGCTCGTCCTTCAGGGTCCAGTGGCCGCCATTGGGCCGCAGCACCGCGTGGTGCCAGGAGACCCGGTCGTCGTCGAGGACTATGTCGCTCAGCGGGTCGCGTCCGACGCGGTAGTCGCGGACGGGGGTCATCACGGTGGAGCCCGTCTCGGTTTCGAGGACGAGTTCGGGCGCTGTCGACGCGACCGGCTGCTCCACCATGGCGGAAATTCTACCGATTCGTCCATATGTGCGCTGCCAAAGCGTCGTCCGCGCAGCCATCGGCACGTATCAGGCGACGGGCACGACCAGCGCCGGAATCGTGCGCTGCATCCGCAGGGCGTCGACGGATTCGGCGAGCAACTCGTACTCCGTGGTGTCGTCACTGGTGGCGATCCTGACCAGCCGCCCGGCCGCCAACTCCTCGGCGACCAGCTCCTGCCTGCGCACGTCCGCGCACCAGGCGCGGAGCACGGCGGGCACATCGGCCACGCCGTCGCCGACCGGGACGAGCGCGTGCGGCGGGTAGGGCCCGTCGCCGGGCTGCGGGTCCAGCCGCTCGGCGATCCAGGTGGCGCGGTCCCGCAGCCACCACAGTGCGAGGGCGAGGGTGGGGGCCCGATAGGTGCCGAGCGGTACGCCGATGCGCCGGCCGCCGCAGGTGCCGTACGCCGTGACATGGCACAGGAATTCGTCGTGCACGTCCGCCTCCCCCGTTGCGTTGCTCGCTTGCCGGTGGCGCCTCGCTTTCCGTGCGGCTCCTGTGCTGTGAAACTGTCCCTGGCGTTCGAGTATCTTCACTCTTGAACCACTGTCACCACGCCTTTCCGGCCAGTCTCTTGGCATATTCACCGCGCGTATTGGCCGGAACGCGACGGGTGAGGGAGGGCAGGCCGCAGGGCCCGATCTTCGGCTGCAGCGGGGCCGAGCGGGTGGCCGCGACGAGTTTTCCCGTTTACGAGGTCTCCGGCGGGAAGGCAGTGAGATCACCGCGAGCGGGGAACCACCGGAAACGTGGACGCGGAATTCACCGCAGCCCTGCGCGAGCAGCCGATCAAAGGCGGCTGGACATATCTCGCCTGGCGCGAATCCGTCGCCTGTTTCGGCACCCGCGGACTGGTCAAGATCCGCGGGACCATCGACGGGCACCCTTTCCGAAATTCCGTTACGGCAAGCCGGTGCCCGGAGGCGGTGGGTCACCTCCGGGCACCGGATCGGTGGGTCAGGCCTTGACGGCGGCGTCGATTCTGGCCAGTTCGTCCGCGTCGAAGTCGAGGTTGCGGATCGCCGAGACGCTGTCCTCCAGCTGGCGCGGGCTGCTCGCACCGACCAGCGCGGAGGTGACCCGGCCGCCGCGCAGGACCCAGGCCAGTGCCATCTGGGCGAGGGACTGGCCGCGGGACTTGGCGATGTCGTCCAGGGTGCGCAGCCGGCCCACGAGCTCCTCGGTCACCGCGTCGGAGTTCAGGAACGGGCTGTCGCTCGCGGCCCGCGAGTCCTCCGGGATGCCGTCGAGGTAGCGGGCGGTCAGCAGGCCCTGCTCCAGCGGCGAGTAGGCGATGGAGCCGACCTGCAGCTCGTCCAGCGCGTCCAGGAGCCCCTCCTCGGGGCGCCGGTCGAGCATCGAGTAGCGCGGCTGGTGGATCAGCAGCGGGGTGCCCAGCTCGCCCAGGATCCGGGCGGCTTCCCGGGTCTGCTCCGGGGAGTAGTTCGAGACGCCGACGTAGAGCGCCTTGCCCTGCTGGACGGCCGAGTGCAGCGCGCCCATCGTCTCCTCCAGCGGAGTCGCGGGGTCGGGGCGGTGCGAGTAGAAGATGTCGACGTAGTCCAGGCCCATCCGCTTCAGGCTCTGGTCCAGCGAGGACAGCAGGTACTTGCGGGAGCCCCACTCGCCGTACGGGCCGGGCCACATCAGATAGCCGGCCTTGGTCGAGATGACCAGCTCGTCCCGGTACGGCGCGAAGTCGGCGCGCAGCGCCTCGCCGAGGGCGGACTCGGCCGCGCCGGGCGGCGGGCCGTAGTTGTTGGCCAGGTCGAAGTGGGTGACGCCGAGGTCGAAGGCGCGCCGCAGGATGGCCCGCTGGGTCTCGACCGGCCGGTCCGGGCCGAAGTTGTGCCACAGTCCGAGCGACAGCGCGGGGAGTTTCAGGCCGCTGCGTCCGGTGCGCCGATAGGGCATGTCCGCGTAGCGGTCGGGGTGTGCGGTGTACAACGCGACTCCAGAGGGGTTGGCCCACGAGGAAACGGTTCCGGAAAAAAACCGGTCTCCATCCTTCTCGGCCCACGGGCAGCAGTCCAACAGAAGAGTCCGATGGAATTCAGCGAGTACGCTTCTCAATCATGGAACTGCGCCACCTCCAGCACTTCGTCGCGGTCGCCGAGGACCAGCACTTCACCCGGGCCGCGGAACGGCTGATGGTGTCCCAGTCGGGTCTGTCCGCCTCGATCCGGGCGCTGGAGCGGGAGTTGCAGACCCCGCTGTTCGTGCGGACCACCCGGCGGGTGACGCTCACGGAGGCGGGCCGTGCACTGCTCGGCGAGGCGGAACGGATCCTGGCACAGGTGCGCTCGGCACACGAGGCCGTGGCCGCCGTGCAGGGCGTGCTGCGCGGCACGCTCGCGCTGGGCACCGAGCAGTGCATCGCCGGGGTGGATGTCGCCGGGCTGCTCGCCGCGTTCCGGCGGCGTCACCCGGACGTGGAGATCCGGTTGCGCCAGGCGGGTTCCGGAGCGCTGGCGGAGGAGGTCGATGCGGGGCGGCTGGACCTGGCGTTCGCGGTCCGTACCCAGCCCGACTCCGACCAGCTGCGTTCCGTACCGCTGACCAGCGAGCCGATGACCGTCCTGTGCCATCCGACCCACCGGCTGGCCACAGCCGGCGCGGCCGTCACTCCGGAGGAGCTGGGGGGCGAGGTGTTCGTCGACTTCCATCCCGACTGGGGGCCACGTCGCATCACCGACGCCGCCTTCACCGCGGCGGGCGTGCAGCGGACCGTGGCGCTGGAGGTGAACGAGGTGCACAGCCTCCTCGACCTGCTGGACGAGAACCTGGGCGTCGCCGTCGTGCCGCACCACTTCCGGTACAAGCGGGAGTCGCTCACCGCCCTCCCCCTCAAGGGCACCGGCGAGGCGCTCTACGAGACGGTCGCCCTCCTCCCTCCCCCGCAGGCCACGAGCCCCGCGGCCCGAGCCCTGATGACGCTGCTGGAGGCATGAACGCCGCCGATGGGCGATGGTGGGACGTATGCATGCCAAGGACATCCTCAGCGACGGATACAGCCGCATCCAGGAAGAAGTCCACGCCGTCGTCGACGGTCTGACCGCCGACGACCTCAACGCCCGCCCCTCCGCCCGCGCCAACTCGATCGCGTGGCTGGTCTGGCACCTCACCCGCGTGCAGGACGACCACATCGCCGACGCCTCGGGACTCGAGCAGGTCTGGCCGGCCCAGGGCTGGGACAAGCGCTTCGGGCTCGGCCTGCCGCGCGACGACACGGGGTACGGGCACAGCTCGGCGAAGGTCGCCGAGGTGCGGGTCGACTCCGGTGACCTGCTGACCGGGTACTACGACGCCGTGCACGAGCAGACGCTCGACTTTGTGCGCGGGCTGACCGCAAAGGACCTCGAACGCATCGTGGACGAGCGCTGGGACCCACCTGTCAGCCTCGGCGTACGGCTGGTGAGCGTCCTGTCCGACGATCTCCAGCATGTCGGACAGGCCGCCTATGTGCGAGGGCTGCTTCAGGCCGGGTAGCCCGGCAGGACGACATCCCGTATCAGGGCGCCCCGCTCATCGAAGGGGATGAAGGCGCTCTTGACGGCGTTCACCGTGACCGTGCGCAGGTCCTCGACCGTCCAGCCCGCCTGCTCGACCAGCAGGGACATCTCCCGGGTCATCGTGGTGCCCGACACGAGCCGGTTGTCGGTGTTGAGGGTGACGCGGAAGCCGAGGTCCTTCAGCGCGGTGATCGGGTGCTCGGCGATGGAGGGGGCGGCGCCGGTCTGCAGGTTGGAGGTGGGGCACATCTCCAGCGCGATCCGGCGGTCGCGGACCCAGCCGGCGAGGCGGCCGAGCTTGCCAGCCGCGAGGTCGGGGATGTCGTCGGTGATGCGGACGCCGTGGCCGATGCGCTGGGCGCCGCACACCTGGAGGGCCTGGTGGATGCTGGGCAGACCATGCGCCTCACCGGCGTGGATGGTGAACGGCACGTTCTCGCGGCGCAGGTGCTCGAAGGCGGCGAGGTGGTCGGCGGGCGGGAAGCCGTCCTCGGCGCCCGCGATGTCGAAGCCGACGACACCGGCGTCCCGGAAGGCGACCGCCAGGTCGGCGATCTCCCGGCTGCGGTCGAACATCCGCATGCCGCACAGCAATGTGCCCACCCGGACCGGTGTCCCGGCGGCGGCCGCCTTGGCCATGCCCGCCGCCAGCCCCTCCTGCACGGTCTCGACGACCTCGGGCAGGGTCAGCCCGCCCTTGAGCATCAGCTCGGGTGCGTAGCGCACCTCGCCGTAGACGACGCCGTCCGCGGCGAGGTCGAGGACGTACTCCTCGGCGGTGCGCAGCAGGCCATCGCGGGTCTGCATCACGGCGAGGGTGTGCTCGAAGGTGGCGATGTAGCGGACCAGGTCTCCGGAGTTCGCGGCGTCGTAGTACCAGGCGGCGAGCGCGTCGGGGTCGGTGGTGGGCAGGGTGTGGCCGACCGCGTCCGCGAGCTCCACGACGGTGGCGGGGCGCAGACCGCCGTCGAGGTGGTCGTGCAGCACGGCCTTGGGGAGCCGGCGGATAGCGTCTGCGTCTACGCGCGTAGCAGTCATGGCGGGTCTTTCTTTGGCGGGAGGTTCGAAGGGGGCACTCTGGAGGCAGAGGCGCAGGTCAGTCGGCGGGCTGGAGCAGGTCCCAGCGGTTGCCGTACAGGTCCTGGAAGACGGCGACCGTGCCGTACGGCTCGTGCCGCGGCTGCTCCAGGAAGGTCACGCCCGCCGCGAGCATGCGGGCATGATCGCGGGCGAAGTCGTCGGTGTGCAGGAAGAAGCCGACGCGCCCGCCGGTCTGGTCACCGACCCGGTCGCGCTGCACCTCGCCCTTGGCGCGGGCCAGCAGCAGGGCGGTGCCGGTTCCCTCCGTCCCGGGCGCGACGACGACCCATCGGGAGCCGTCCGGGCGCGGCACGTCCTCGACGAGCCGGAAACCGAGGGCCTCGGCGTAGAAGCGGATCGCCTCGTCATAGTCGTCGACGACGAGGGTGACCAGGGAGATGCGTCTCATCGGGGCCTTTCCGGACGTGCGATTGACCGGAGAGGTTATACGTAAAACGCGACGCGCGCCAGTCGTCGCCGGGACCGGAGTCCTTGGGGTGCGGGCCCCGGGTGCCGGGGCCCGCACCCGCGTCACGGATATGCGTGCGCGTCCTGGACGTTGACCGCGCAGGTCGGATCGCCGAGCGCTGACGGTCAGGGGCATGACACCAGCAGCGTCAGCAGTAGAGGTTGCCCCCCGGCGACACCCCGAGAATCTGCGTGAACCGTTGATAGTTGGACACGCGGCTCTGCACCTGCGCAGGGTTCTTGCCGTCGCATTCCAGGGCGCCGTTGATGCTGCGGATCGTCTGGCCGAAGCCCGCTCCGTTGACCATGGCGTTGTGGCCGGTCATGGTGCCGGGGCCGGTCTGGGTGTTCCAGTACCACAGGCCCGTCTTCCAGGCGACGGAGGCGTTGTTCTGCACCATCCAGGGGTCGTTCAGCAGATTCAGGCCGAGCGCGTCGCCCGCGGCCTTGTAGTTGAAGTTCCAGCTGAGCTGGATGGGACCGCGGCCGTAGTAGGCGGCCTGGCCGGCGGGACAGCCGTACGACTGGCTCCAGTCGCAGTAGTGCGGGTAGTTGGCCTGGTTCTGCTCCACGATGTGCACCAGACCGCCGGTCTCGTGGCTGACGTTGGCGAGGAAGGCGGCGGCCTCCTGCTTCTTCACCGTGTCGCTGCCCGTGTTCGCGAAGGCGGGATACGCACTCAGGGCCGCGGTGAGGCCGCTGTAGGTGTAGAAGGAATTCCGGTTCGGGAACATCTGGTTGAACTGCGCCTCACTGACGACGAATCCGGCGGCGGACGCGGTCGGTGCCGGCTGGAGGGCGAGGGCGGTGCCCGCGAGGGCGAGCGAGCTCAGGACTGCGGAGATACGGCGCCTCGACACAGGGTCAACTCCTTTGCGGTGCACGGCCGCTCCCGGTCGAGGGCAGGGCGGAGCCGGCCCTCGTGCGCACATGCCGGTGATACCGGCCACGGCGTGGGGGCGGCCGTGGTGGGGGTGTGGAGGCACACTCAACCGCGTTGGTCTGTACCAGTCAAGGGTGTAGACCAGTCAAGGGGTCGGGAAAGTCAGAGGAGTTGACGTCCGGTCAGATCAGGGACGTGTTGGTCACGCCGTCCGGCCCTTGCGGAGGAACCGTTGCAGTCGCGCCCGGGGCCAGGTGTTGATCACGTCGTCCTTGGTGAGCCACCCGCGTTGCGCCGTGCCCACGCCGTAGCGGAGGTGGGCCAGGTGGAGGACGGAGTGGGCGTCGCTGTCGATGGCGAACTTCACCCCGTGCCGCTTGGCCCACAGGATGTGCTCGTCGCACAGGTCGAGCCGGTCGGGATGGGAGTTGATCTCCAGGGCCGTGCCGGTGCGTGCGCAGGCGGCGAAGACCGCGTCGAGGTCGGCGTCGATGCCGGGCCGCTTGCCGATGATGCGGGTGGTGGGGTGGCCGATGATGTTGACGTACGGGTTCTCGCAGGCCCGGACGACCCGGCGGGTGAGCGCCTCGCGCCCCTGGTTGAAGTGCGAGTGCACCGAGGCCACGCACAGGTCGAATCCGGCCAGGAAGTCGTCCGGCCAGTCCACGCCGCCGTCGGGGTCGATGTTCAGCTCCACGCCGTGCAGCAGCCGCATGCCGCGACGCTTGCCGCGCAGGCCGTACTCGCCGTCCAGCTCCCGTACGCGCTCGCGCTGGGCCAGCATCCGCTCGTCGGTCATCCGCTGCATGTAGAGGTTCGGCGCGTGATCGGTGATCGCGTAGTAGGCGTGTCCGCGTTCGGCTGCCGCGGCGACCATTTCCTCCAGCGGAGCGAGGCCGTCGGTGAGATCGGTGTGCGTGTGCAGGTCGCCCCGGATGTCGCCCTCCTCGACCAGGTCGGGCAGCTCACCCTTCAGCCCGGCCTCGATCTCGCCACGGTCCTCTCGGAGGGCCGGCGGGATCCAGGGCAGGCCGAGCCGGTCGTACACGTCCTCCTCCGTCTCGGAGACGATCTTCTCCCCGCTCTCGACGTCGAACAGCCCGTACTCGGAGAGCTTGAGTCCCTGGTGCACGGCCAGTTCCCGGGTGCGGATGTTGTGCGCCTTGGAGCCGGTGAAGTACTGGAGCGCCGCGCCCCAGGAGTCCGGGGGTACGACGCGCAGGTCGACGGCGAGGCCCTTGGTGGTGCGGATCGACGTCTTGGTCGTGCCCTGCGCGATGACCTCCATGACGTACGGCAGCTCGGTGAAGGCCCGCATCAGCGGCTCCGAGTCCTCGGCCGCGGTGAGGATGTCGATGTCGCCGATGGTCTCGCGGAGGCGGCGCAGAGAGCCGGCGTACGTGCACCGCCGGCAGCCGGTCACCCGGGACAGCTCCTCGACGATGCCCTCGGCGACGTCCATGGCGGCGTCGATCAGCACGCGGTCCCCGGAGGACTGCAGCAGCGCGATGCCGTGCAGGATCTTCTCCTCCGTCCTGGGGCCGAAGCCCTTCAGGTCCCGCAGCCGCTCCTCGTGGATGGCGTCGGTCAGTTCCTCGACGGAGGAGATACCCAGCTCCTCGTAGAGCGCCAAGGCCTTCTTCGGGCCGAGCGTGGGGATGGCCGTCAGCCTCCGGACCCCGGCAGGGATCTTCGCGCGCAGTTCCTCGACCGCGGAGACACGGCCGGTACGGAGGTACTCGACGACCTTCTCCGCGATCGACTTGCCGACGTTGGGGATCTCCTTGAGGCCCTTGGCGTCGAGCGTGGAGACATCGGCGTGGTAGCCGCCGATCGAGCGCGCGGCCTTCTCGTAGACGCGCGCCTTGAACGCGTCTCCTCCGGTGATCGAGATCAGGTCCGCGTACTCGGCCAACAGCGCGGCGACCTCGTCGTTCGCACGAGCCACACCTCCAGGGTAGGCAAGGTCCGACGCCCGTGCGCTCGGCTCAGCGGCTTGCCCGAGGTCGTCGGCCCCGTCACACCCGGGACGCCGTCCGGTCCAGCGTGGCGGCGAGGCGGTCCAGCAGGGCGCGCAGCAGTTCCTCGTCGCCGTCCCCGAGCGACGGCCAGTCCGCGCGGACCGCCCGGTCGACACGCTGCCAGTACTCCCGGCCACGCGGGGTGAGGTGGGCGAGGATGCGGCGGCGGTCGAGCGGGTCGACCCGACGGTGGACGAGGTTCTGGTCGACGAGGTGGTCGACGAGCTTGGTCAGGCTCGGCGCCGGCAGGAAGGCCGCCTCGGCGACGGCCGTCATGTGATGCCCCGAGCCGTCGGAGAGCAGGGCGAGAACCCGCCAGGCCTCCACCGAGCAGCCCTCCTCCTCCAGGACGGCCTGGAGGCGGCGCGCAGCCAGCCGCTCGGCCCGCGTCAGGAGCTGCATCAGATCGTGGGGCCGACGCGAAGAGGTGGACATCCTGCTCCTAGGTCACCGGGTGTGCACATCGTATGAGACGGACTGGAGTTCACCTGGCGGACCCGAAATCATGACGCCATGTTCCGGCACGATCCTCCCGCTCCCGAGTGGTTCACGGCCGACGCCTCGGCACTCGGGGTGGCCCTTGTGTTCCCCATGCAGGGACCGGCGGGGATCTTCGGTCCGACCTGCGAGCTGTGCGCCCAGCTGGCCGCGGAGCGGGTCAACCGCGCGGGCGGGGTCCTCGGCCGGGAGCTGCGGCTGGTTCCCGTCGACGGCGGCGCGTCGCCGCGGCAGATCGCCGACCATGTCGAGGCCTTGGTGGACCTGGGCGTGGTGCAGGGTGTCACGGGCTGGCACATCTCCTCGGTGCGACAGGCGCTGGCGCCGAGAATCGCCCATCGCGTGCCGTACGTCTACACCGCGCTGTACGAGGGCGGCGAGCACACCGCGGGCGTGTTCCTGACCAGTGAGACCCCTCGCGACCAACTGAGGCCCGCAATGGGCCTGTTGGCGCTCGAACGCCGGGTTCGCCGATGGTTCGTCGTCGGCAACGACTACGTCTGGCCACGGCGCACGGCACGGGCGGCCCACTCGTTCGCCCGCGAGTCGGGCGGAAGCATCGCCGGAGAGGTGTATCTCCCGCTCGGCACGCATGACTTCGAGCCCGTACTGCGACACATCGAGCGGTCCGACGCGGACGCGGTACTGATGCTGCTGGTCGGCAGCGACGCGGTGCGGTTCAACCGGGCGTTCGCGGCCTGCGGTCTGGACGTGCGCTGTCTGCGGCTGAGCACGCTGATGGACGAGAACATGCTGATGGCGAGCGGCCCTTCGGCCACCGTCGACCTGCACAGTACCGCCGGGTTCTTCGCCTCGCTGGCCAACCGGGACACGCTCGACTTCCACGGCGAGTACGCGGACCGCTACGGCATCGAGGCGCCCGCGCTGGGCAGCCTCGGCGAATCCTGTTACGAGGGCGTGCTGTTGCTGGCCGCGCTCATCGGCCGGGCCGGGACGCTGGAGGTGTCGGCGATCGGGGCGGCGGCCGGGACGGTGTCGTACGAGGGGCCGCGCGGGCTGCTGCATCTGCGGGGCAGCCATGTGCGGCAGCGGATCTACCTGGCGCGCGCGGACGGTTGCGACTTCGACGTTCTCACCGAGCTCGATCTTCACGGTTCCCACCCTTGACATGCCTGCGCCGACACCAAGATACTTCCCACAGAAAGTAACTAGAATGCCTCGGGCGAATTGTGAATTCGGTTTCCGAATGCACGGAACAAGCCCCCGGGGCGTTTTTTGTTGCGTTGGGGAAAGTCGCGCGAAACACCCTGGAAACAGCGCGACTTGAGGCTGTGGACCGCACTTCAGGAGGTTGTCGTCCTCCACACCCGAGGGGGTCCATTTGTCCAGCGGTTCCAGTATTCTCCGTCGCCGTTTCCTGGCCGGCGGCGCCGCGCTCGCGGCGGTCGTGGCACTGTCCGCGTGCGGGGCGAAGACCGACGCGGCCGGCTCGTCCGACAAGGCCGCGAAGGCCGACGTCAGTGGTGACACGGTCAAGGTCGGTCTGCTCAACTCGCTGTCCGGCACCATGGCCATCAGCGAGGTGACCGTACGCGACTCGCTGAAGCTGGCCATCGACGAGATCAACGCCTCCGGCGGGGTGCTCGGCAAGAAGATCCAGCCGATCAGCGAGGACGGCGCCTCCGACTGGCCGACGTTCGCCGAGAAGGCGCAGAAGCTGATCCAGGAGGACCGGGTCGCCGCCACGTTCGGCTGCTGGACCTCCGCCAGCCGCAAGGCCGTCAAGCCGGTGTTCGAGAAGAACAAGTCGCTGCTGTTCTACCCGGTGCAGTACGAGGGCCTGGAGCAGTCGCCGTACATCTTCTACACGGGCGCGACCACCAACCAGCAGATCGTCCCGGCGCTCGACTACCTCAAGAGCAAGGGACTGAAGAAGCTCTACCTGGTCGGCAGCGACTATGTCTTCCCGCGCACCGCCAACAAGATCATCCAGGCGTATGCGAAGGCCAACGGCATGACGATCCTCGGCGAGGACTACGCGCCGCTCGGTTCCACGGAGTTCAGCACGATCGCCAACAAGGTGAAGGCGTCGAAGGCGGACGCCGTCTTCAACACCCTCAACGGCGACTCGAACGTGGCGTTCTTCAAGGAGTACAAGTCGGCGGGTCTGACCGCGAAGTCCATGCCGGTGGTGTCGGTGTCGATCGCCGAGGAAGAGGTCAAGTCGATCGGCTCGCAGTACCTGGCGGGCCAGTTGACGGCCTGGAACTACTACCAGACCACTGCGGGCGCCGCGAACGAGAAGTTCGTGAAGGCGTACAAGGAGAAGTACGGCGCGGACAAGCCGACCAGTGACCCGATGGAGGCCGCGTACACCTCGGTCCACCTGTGGAAGGCGATGGTCGAGAAGGCCGGCTCCTTCGACCCGGAGAAGGTGAAGGCCGCCTCCGACGGCATCACCTTCGACGCGCCCGAGGGCCAGGTCACCGTCGACGGCGCCACCCAGCACATCCACAAGACCGCCCGCATCGGCGAGATCGGCACCGACGGCCTGATCAAGGAGGTGTGGGACTCCGGCAAGCCCATCGAGCCGGACCCGTACCTGAAGGGCTACTCCTGGGCCTCCGGCCTGTCCTGACCGACCGTCACCGCCCGTGGGCCCTGCGTGGCCCACGGCGGCCCCTCTCCCCGGAGCCGCCGTATGACCGTGATCCTCGGTCAGACCTTCACCGGCATCAGCATCGGTGCCGTCCTGCTGCTCATCGCGCTCGGCCTCTCCCTCACCTTCGGCCAGATGAACGTCATCAACATGGCCCACGGCGAGTTCATCATGGCGGGCGCCTACACGACGTACGTCCTGCAGAAGTCCATTTCCGGCGCGGGAATTTCGCTGCTGGTCGCGCTGCCCGTCGCATTTCTCGTCTCGGGCGCCCTCGGCGCGCTGCTCGAATGGCTGCTGATACGACGGCTGTATCTGCGGCCACTGGACACGCTTCTCGTCACCTGGGGCGTCTCGCTGATGCTTCAGCAACTCGCCCGGGACGTTTTCGGCGCGCCGAACGTGCAGACCCGGGCGCCCGACTGGCTCACCGGGAACGTCACGCTGATCGGCGGCGCGGACCCGCTCACCGTCGCCAACAGCCGGCTGTTCATCCTGGGCCTCGCCATCGCGGCGGTGGTCGCGCTGACGCTGACGCTGCGGCTGACACCGCTCGGCCGCCGGATCCGGGCGGTCGTGCAGAACCGGGACCTCGCCGAGGTGTCCGGTATCTCCACGGCCCGCGTCGACCGCACCGCCTTCTTCCTCGGCTCCGGTCTCGCGGGCATCGCCGGGGTGGCGCTGACCCTGGTCGGTCCGATCGGGCCGACGATGGGCACCAACGTCATCATCGACGCCTTCCTGGTGATCGTGGTCGGCGGGATCGGGCAGCTCAAGGGCACGGTGATCGTCGCCTTCGTGCTGGGCGTGCTGCAGTCGGTCCTGGAGTACTCCACCACCGTCAGCGTCGCCAAGGTGCTGGTGCTCGTCGCCATCGTCGCGTTCCTTCAGTGGCGGCCCCAGGGGCTGTACACACTGCGTACGAGGAGTCTCGTATGACCCTTCTCCACGGGCGCGCCCGGACATGGGCCGGATTCGCGGGCGCCGCCGTCCTGCTCTTCGCCCTCGCCCCGCTCGCGCTGACCGACTTCCGGCTCGGGCTGCTCGCCAAGTACCTGTGCACGGCGATGGTCGCGGTCGGCATCTGCCTGGCCTGGGGGCGCGGTGGCCTGCTGACCCTGGGCCAGGGTCTGTTCTTCGGGCTCGGCGGTTACGCCATGGCGATGCACCTGAAGATCGCCGACGCCGGGCCGGGCAACCTGCCCGACTTCATGCAGCTGTACGGCACGGCCACCGAACTCCCATGGTGGTGGCGGCCGTTCGCCGACCCGGTGTTCGCGCTCGCCGCAACGGTGCTGCTGCCGATGGCCGTCGCGGCGCTGCTCGGCTCGTTCATCTTCCGACGCCGGGTCAAGGGCGCGTACTTCGCGATCCTCAGCCAGGCCCTCGCCGCCGCCTTCGCCATCTGGCTGATCGGCCAGCAGGCCACGACCGGCGGCACCAACGGGCTCACCGACATCCAGGGCTTCTTCGGCTACGACCTCGACGACCCGGTCAACCAGCGAACCGTGTACTTCATCATCGCCGCCGTCCTGCTGCTCCTGATCGCCCTCGCCCGCCAGCTGATCCACAGCCGCTACGGCGAACTCCTCGTCGCCGTACGGGACTCGGAGGAGCGGGTGCGCTTCCTCGGCTACGACCCTGCGAAGGTGAAGCTCGTCGCGTACGTCGTCGCCGCGGGCATGGCCGGGCTCGCGGGCGCGCTGTTCGTACCGGCCGTCGGCATCATCTCCCCGGCGATGATCGGCATCGTGCCGTCCATCGAATTCGTCATCGGCGCCGCGGTCGGCGGACGTGCCAGCCTGGTGGGCGCGGTGCTCGGCGCGATCGGCGTCGCCTGGGCCAGGACGGCGCTGTCGGAGGAGTTCCCGGCGGCCTGGACGTACTTCCAAGGGCTGCTGTTCATCGTGGCACTGGCGTTCCTGCCGGGCGGCCTGGCCTCGCTCGGTGGGGTCCTACGGC
>NZ_JBQQCE010000968.1:0-858 GCF_052245645.1 Streptomyces sp. KR55
GAGAAACCGACGAAACGGGTCTCTGCAGGTGACGGAAGTCACCGCAGGGGCCCGTTTCTCGTTTCCATGATCGCTGTGAGGCATCACACAGCCTGGTCAGCTCACACAACAGGGCCCCGACGCGTGAGCTATCTCACGGGTGGGGCCTGTCTTCGTTGTGCTGCAGCGCCGGGTCGGATTGATCTATGCCGCCGGCGCCAGGTGGCCGGTCGGCGTCCAGCTCCTCGGTTCTTTTGTCCGACGGCGGTGGTGGGTGCGTCGGCGGGGGCGCTCGCTGCCGAGCGACAGTGTGTCCAGCCACTTCTTGATCTTGCGGCGGTTGGCGTGGGCCAGCTGGAAGGCGAGCAGGATCGTTTGTGCCGCGATGCCGCGGATGCGGCGTGAGCCCGCGGATTCGATGCCCTCGGCGAGGGGGTTCTTGGCGTAGCCGTTGTAGCCCTCGACGCTGTTGCGGAGCCGGAAGTAGACCTTCTGCCATTCCGGGCTGCCGTAGTCCAGGGCTTGCCACTGCTTGGCGCCGGCTTCGGGGCTGACGGTGATCGTGCGCTGGCGGCAGACCTTGAGCGGACCGGCCGGGCTGGGTTCCGGGTCGATGAGGGGCAGGTGGATGCCGCGCCCGAGGGCGTGGGGCTTGATGGGGCACTGGGCCTTGCCCGCCTCGGCGGGACACATCATCCGCTGGTAGCCGTCGGCGTCGGCGTTCTCCTTCGGCATGAGGCGGTAGCCGCGACGAGCGGCGATCAGCCGGACCCACGTCTCCCGGTCGATGCGCTCGGCGTGCAGGTCGATGGTGGCGTTGATGAGGGGCTCGGGCATGGACGGGCAGTACCAGCGGCCCTCGACGAGGATCGCGCCGTG
>NZ_JBQQCE010000969.1:0-852 GCF_052245645.1 Streptomyces sp. KR55
TCTGGTTGTCGGGCACCTTCGTTGCTCCCGCTCCCGGCGTACACATCGGCGTCACATTGCTGCCGTTCCCGGAGCCGCCGCGGGCGTCCGTGTCGCCCGGCGCGCCCGTGGTGACGCCGCCCAGCGCGATCGCGGCCAGCGACACCGCACCGGCGGCGACGAACGCGAACCGTCGCCCGCGCGAGGCCGCCGCGCGCTCGGCCTCGCTGCGGCCGACGTCATGGATACGGAAGCCCCGCTGTGCGCCGGAGGTCGGGAGTACGGGTGCGTGGGAGGCGGCAGGGACGTAGTCGAACTCGAAGCGCTCGCCGCGCCTCAGGCCGAAGACGCCGGGCGTCCCGGTGCGTCCGGGGAGTCCGCCGCCGAATCCTCCCCCGACCGGCGGTACACCGCCGTTGCAGTCACCTCCCCCGGGCAATCCCTGAAGGCGCGCCAGGAAGCTCTCGGAGGGCGGCGGCGGGGCGGCCTCCGCGAAGACGTTCTTCAGCCGGCGCTGGGCTTCGACCTCCGCCTTGCACTTCGGGCAGGTCGCCACGTGCGCCAGCACGCGCTCACGCGTGTCATGACCGAGCTCGCCGTCGACCAGGGCGGCGAGTCGGTCTCCCAGATGCTGCTCTGCGAGGTGTCCCTCGGCAGGGTTCGGCCGTGATCCACTCACGCGGACGCGCCCCCTCCCCCCAGAGCGGGAACGCGGGCCACGAAGGAGCGGCGCTCGGCGCGCGCCTCCGGCGAGCGGTGCGCGAGGGCCTTGCGCAGCTGCGAACGGCCACGGTGGATCCGGGAGCGGACCGTGCCGAGTTTCACACCGAGCGTCGCGGCGATCTCCTCGTACGACAGTCCTTCGATGTCGCA
>NZ_JBQQCE010000970.1:0-849 GCF_052245645.1 Streptomyces sp. KR55
TGCTGCCTGTCTTCCGCACCATCGAGGACTTCGATACGGGCGCCGACCCGCTGCACGGCGCCGGAGGCCCACTGCCGGTGCTCACCAAGTACGACGCCGACCCGATCCACCATGCGCTGATCCAGGCCGCCGGGCAGATAGGCATCGATCACCAGGACGACTACAACGCCGGTTCACCGGAGGGTATTTCGCAGATCCAGTTCACCATCGCCGACGGCCGTCGGCACAGCGCCGCCGCTGCCTACCTCGCCCCTGTCAGGGGCGCGCCCGGCCTCACCGTGCTCACCGGGGCCCGCGCCCGGCGCGTCCTGCTCGAGGGCACGCGATGCGTCGGCGTGGAGTGGCTGCGGGCGGGCCGCGTCGAGTCGGCCGCCGCCCGTACCGAGGTGGTGATCAGCGCCGGAGCGATCGAATCACCGAGGCTGCTCATGCAGTCCGGCATCGGTGACGCGGACCGGCTGCGCTCGGTGGGCATCGATCCCGTCGCCCACCTTCCGGGCGTCGGCGGCAATCTGCACGACCACGTCCTCGTGCCGGTCATCTTCGGTACGGAACGCTCCCCCGGGCGGCCTTCACCCGGTCTCGGCCCGGCCCAGACCCATCTGTTCTGGCACAGTCGGCCGGGCCTGGCCGTCCCGGACATCCAGCCGCTGCACTTCCCGGTCCCTATGTATCAGGAAGGGATGTCGGGGCCGCCCACCGGGTTCACCCTGCAGGCCGGAATCGTCCGCCCCATCAGCCGCGGCTCGATCCGGCTGACGGGGCCGGACCCGGACGACCCGCTGCTCATCGACCCGGGCACACTCCGCACCGCAGCCGACGTGGAGAGCCTGGCGGCCGCCGTCGCGC
>NZ_JBQQCE010000971.1:0-845 GCF_052245645.1 Streptomyces sp. KR55
CGTAGTTGAGGTACCAGGTGGAGCCCTCCCGGCCGTGGCCGACCCGCAGTCGGCGTAGCCAGCCCTGCGGTTTCAGGACGGTCTCGTAGACGGCCCGCAGCGTCGTGCGGGAGATGCCCGCTTCCTCCGCGGTCTGCCGCTCACTGGCATGGTGCAGGGGGCCGCCTGCCATCTCGGCGAAGTTCAGGTGCGCGCGCAGCACCCGCAGCGCGGTCCGTCCTCGCTCCCCGCGCCAGGGCGTGGTCTCGATGCGGTCGCGCAGCGCGGCAAGGACCTCGTACGCGTCGTGCCGGGAGCCCAGCGCCCTGGTGGTGCTGACGGTTTCGGAGGCGCTGGCCCAGACCCGGCGCGCGTCTGTCCGGACCGCAGGGCGATGTTCCTCGCGTGCCGTCCGCCTTCGTGCTCGGGGTGCAGCAGCAGTTGGGTCAGTTGGTCGACAGTGCCGCCGGCGCGGGCCACGTGGCAGGCGATGGCCGCGGTGATCCGGTGCCCGTGCTCGGCCGTCCCCTGGCGGTCTCCACGCAACACCACGGCCCGGCCGTCGGAGGCGAGCCAGCTGTAACTGCCGGTGGCGTAGCGGCCGGTGAGGTCGCCGAGCAGAATGAGATCGGTCGCGGCCGACGGAAGTTGGGCGTGGCTGAGAATGCCGCGGAATTCGGTGGAGTTTCGATGAGTGAGGGCTTGATGGGTGCTGTCTGGCACGGTGGGGTCGTCTCGCAGAACGTGGACGCCACCCAGGCCCGCTAAAACCACGGGTGGTGTCCGGAACCGACCTCCATCGGCGCCAGAAAGGTCTCCAGAATGGCCGTCCTGGAAGCCCTCGTATGCCTGGCCCCGAGTGGAGG
>NZ_JBQQCE010000972.1:0-836 GCF_052245645.1 Streptomyces sp. KR55
GGTTGGTCGTCACGTCGGCGGCGGTGATGACCTGGTGCTTCTCGTCCACGACGGCCTGGGCGTTGTATGCCTGGATGTAGGCGCCGTCGCTGTTCTTCATGATCCGCGAGTCGGGGTCGGTGAAGTTGGCCTGCGCCTTGGGCTTGGGACGCGCCTTCGCGGCGGCCTTGTCCCCGGCGTCGGTGACGGCCTGCTCGTCGCTGATGCCACCACGCTCCTGACGGCGGCGTTCCTTGTCCTGGGCGTGGCGGCGTGCCTTGGCGGCGGCCTCGGCTTCGATCTGCGCGCGAGCGGCCTGCAGTTTGGCCAGGCGCTTCTCCCGGCGGTCCAGCTCGGCGGGCAGGTCGGTGTCCTTGCCGTCGGTGCCGAACATCTGGTCCTCGGCTTCGTCGGTGGCCTGCGCGTCGGCCAGCAGCGCCTGGGCCTGGGCCTCCAGGGCCGCTGTCTCGGCCTCGATCCACTCCTCCTCGTCGACCAGGCGGCCGTAGCTCATCGCCTTGCGCTTGGAGGCGCCTGCCTCCAGTTTCGTGCCGTCCAGGGTGACGCGGCCCATCTTGACCATGCCGAGTTTCTGCGCGAGGTGCAGCGACTGGGTGAACAGGTCGGCGAGCGCGTCCAGGTGGCGGCGGCGGAACCGGGCGATCGAGCGGAAGTCCGGGGCCTGGTCGGCGGTCAGGAACCGGAATGCGACGTCGTCGGTGCACTTGCGCTCGATCGCCCGCGAGGAGCGCACCCCGGTGGTGTAGCCGTAGATCAGCAGCCGCACCATCAGCCGGGGATCGTAGGGCGGGTAGCCGCGCTTCTCGGTGTAGTCCGCCAGCACCGGCGAGAGGTCG
>NZ_JBQQCE010000973.1:0-835 GCF_052245645.1 Streptomyces sp. KR55
TTGAGCTGGTTGATGGCCTGGGTCCTGGACTTGATCGCGGACCCCTTCGCCAGCTTGAACAGCCGCAGCATCTCCACCGGGCCGTCGCTCGTCTTCGCTGCGGCGGTGGCGCGACCGGATAACACGGCGCGGGCGGCGGCTTCGGCATCGATGGCGTCGGTCTTGCCGTGGCGCCGTCGGGCGGCCTTGTCGGGCTGGTTGACTTCGGTCACCTCGATGCCCTCGGCCCGCAGGTGCCGCGTCAGGGCTGCGCCGTAGGATCCGGTGCACTCGACCCCGGCTCGCCGCAGTATGCCGAACGAGCGTGCCCAGGACAGGAGCTGGCGGTATCCCTCGGCGGTCGCCGGGAAGCCGCGGCCGCCCAGAGTGGCGCCGAGCGTGGTGATGACGGCCGCGGCGTGGACGTCTTTGTGGGTGTCAACACCGAGCAGGATGTCCTCCTCGGCTTCGGCTGGGATGTGACATGGGGCCGTGGGCTGCGTGATGCTGGGCAAGGTCGCTGGTCTCCTGATCGCCTCGGGTGCCGGTGGCCGTCGCCGGGCCGGGGCGGTCAAGACTGTGACGGTGCCTGTCGCGAAGGCCCCTATCGGGACACGTCCCCTGCCTGGCGGCAGCGAGTACCGCTCCAGGCGGCAGCCGACAGATCAACGCCAAGGCAACAACGCCAGTCGAAGCACGGGTCAGGCCACCGCCCGGAGCGGCACCCGATCATCCTCACAGTCGAAGCACGAACCGGTGCGGCCCATGCTCTGCCGCAGCCCCAACTTATTTATCTCGCACCGGAGTTCGTCTGCGGTGTATTCGCTGCCGCGGTCCGAATGCGCGATGCAGCCGG
>NZ_JBQQCE010000974.1:0-833 GCF_052245645.1 Streptomyces sp. KR55
GGCGAGGGGGCGCCCGCCCCATCGGATGCCTTTCTCGCTGCGGATGCGGGCGCGTTCACGGCGTTCGGCGGCCAGGACGTCGCGGTGGCGGGTGTTGGCGTTGCGCCAGCGCAGGTAGGCGTGCAGGGCCCGGGTCTGAACGGTGTGGTTGGGGTGGTCGGAGTTGGCGATGGTGAACTGCCGCAGCGGTCCGAAGTGGGCCTCGATGGGGTTGGCCCAGGACGCGTAGGTCGGGGTGAAGCACAGTTCGACCTTGTGTTTCTTGGCCCAGCGACGGATGTCGGTGCCCTTATGAGCGGACAGGTTGTCCAGGATCACGTAGACCGGGACGCCGTCGGGCCGGGCGGCGCGGATCGACTTCAGTGCGGCCAGCGTGTTGGCGGCGCCCTTCCTGCGGCGGTTGACGCCCCAGAGAGTGTCGTCACCGACCGAGTAGCAGCCGTGGAAATAGCGCACCCCGTGGGTGCGGTGGTAGGTGGCGGGCAGTCGGTCGGGATGTCCCTGGTCAGCCCAGCAGCTGCCGCCGGTGGGCCGGATCCCGAGCGGGCCGAACTCGTCGAAGGCGAAGACCCGGTCCGGGAAGCGGTCCAGGACCTCCTCGATCCGGTCCAGCTTCGCCTCGCGGTCCGGGTCGGGGGACTCCTTCCACGTCTTGGTGCGCTGGAAGGTGACGCCGCGGCGGGCGAGCAGGCCGCGTAACGCCTCGCGGCCGATGAGGATCATGCGGCCGTGGACTTTGCGCAGGTAGGCGACGAGCTTGCGCAGGGACCAGCGGGTGAAGGGCTGGCCCAGCTTGGTGGGGCGGGTGGTGGCCGTCGCCACGACGAAGTCCT
>NZ_JBQQCE010000975.1:0-830 GCF_052245645.1 Streptomyces sp. KR55
CTGCGTGATGCTGGGCAAGGTCGCCTGTCTCCTGATCGCCTCGGGTGCTGGTGGCCGTCGCCGGGCCGGGGCGGTCAAGACTGTGACGGTGCCTGTCGCGAAGGCCCCTATCGGGACACGTCCCCTGCCCGGCGGCAGCGAGTGCCGCTCCAGGCCGTGGCCGACAGATCAACGCCAAGGCATCAGCGCCAGTCGTAGCTCGGGTCAGGCCACCGTCCGGAGCGGCACTTGATCATCCTCACAGTCGTAGCTCGAGCCGACGCGGCCCATGCTGCGGCGGATGCCGTGTCGGCGGCAGACCTCGGCGAAGGCGGCCGCACTGTACTGCGCGCCCCTGTCCGTGTGAAAGACGACGCCGTGGACCTGGCCGCCGCGGGCGGCCACGGCCATCTCGATCGCGTCGGTGACCAGCGAGGTGCGCATGTGGTCGGCGATCGACCAGCCCACGACCCGCCTCGAACAGATGTCGATCACCGTGGCCAGATACATCCACGTCGAGCCGACGGCGACATACGTGATGTCGCCGCACCACCTGGTGTTCAGCGTGTTCGCGGTGAAGTCGCGCATCACCAGGTCCGGCACGGGCGGAGCCGCCCTGTCCGCGATCGTGGTGCGCTTCTTGCGCCGCAGATGCCGGCCGACGATGTGGTTGACCCGCATCAGCCGGGCCACCCGTTTGCGGTTGATCTTCCGCCCCCGGGCCCGCAGCTCCGCATGCACCCGCGGGGCGCCATAGGCGCCCTGGTGTTCGGCATGGATGGCGCGGATCTCGGCCACCGTCCGCTTGACCTCGGCCTGGCGCTCGGCACGAGCCTGAGCGTTGGCCAGGT
>NZ_JBQQCE010000976.1:0-830 GCF_052245645.1 Streptomyces sp. KR55
AAGAGGGTGGGAGGCGGTGGGGGGCGAAGGGAAGTGCCCCCCAACGACACAACCCACGACAAGGGACAGCAATGCGCGTTTCAGTGATCGGATGCGGGCACCTCGGAGCCCCGCACGCCGCCGCGATGGCCGAGCTCGGCCACGAAGTCATCGGGGTCGAACTCGACCCGGAGACCTGCAAGATCCTCCAGACCGGCCGCGGCCACTTCTACGAGAAGGGCCTGGACGAGCTGCTGGCCACGTACGTCCCCACTGGCCGTTTGCGGTTCACCACGAGCCTGGAGGAGGCCGCCGACTTCGCTGACCTCCACTTCATCGCGGTCGGTACCCCACTGCGTGCCGACGGCCGGGGCTATGACGTGGGCCAGGTCGTCGGCGCGGTCCGTTCCCTGGCGCCGCTTCTGACCCGTCCCGCCACCATCGTTGGCAAGTCCACCGTCACGGTCGGGACCGTCGCCCGACTCCAAGAGATCCTCACCGAGCACGCCGCAGCGGGCGCCAACCTCGTATGGAACCCCGAGTTCCTGCGTGAGGGCCACGCCGTCGAAGACTCCCTGTACCCGGACCGAATCGTCGCCGGCCTGACCTCACCGGAGGCGGAGAAAGCCATCCGAGAGGTGTACGCCCCGATCCTCGCCCGCGATGGGGTCGAACTGATCGTCACCGACCCGGCGACCGCGGAAGTCCTCAAGAGCGCAGCGAACACCTTCCTGGCCACCAAAATTTCGTTCATCAACGCCATGGCGGAGGTCTGCGAGATCGCCGGAGCCGACGTCAGCACCGTGGCGTACGGCATCGGCCTTGATCCGCGCATCGGACACGGCGGAATG
>NZ_JBQQCE010000098.1:0-25381 GCF_052245645.1 Streptomyces sp. KR55
CCGTGGTGTTGGCGGCCTTCGCCGAACCGGCCACACCGCACGCACACAAGGGTGCCGACGGCCGCCTCCACGGCGGGCGTCGGCACCCTTGGTCGTCGCTCAGGCGGCCAGCGCGGCGGGCTCGTCCGCCGCGGCGAGCAGGTCGATGAGCGCGGTGCGGGCCCGGTTGACGCGGGACCGGACCGTCCCGACCGGGCAGTCGGTCAGCTCGGCGACCTCCGCGTACGGCAGCCCGAGCAGCTGGGTGAGGACGAACGCCTCCCGGCGCTCCTCCGGCAGCGCCGCGAGCAGGTCGAGCAGGGCGATGCCGTCGTCGAAGCCCGGCAGATCGCGCGGCTGGGCCAGCTCCACGGCCAGCCGCCAGTCCGGTACGTCGCTCAGGCGCGGCCGGGCGGAGGCATACCGATAGCTGTCGATCACCGCACGGCGGGCGATGGACAGCAGCCAGGCGCGCGCGGAGGAGCGGCCCTCGAAGCGGTGCAGGCTGCCGAGCGCCCGCAGGAACGTGTCCTGCGCCAGGTCGTCGACGGCCTGGGGGTCGGCGCACAGATGGGCGACGTAGCGCAGGACGTCGCGGTGCAGGGCACGGACGAAGTGGTCGACGGCGTCCGGGTCGCCGCCGCGGGCGGCGAGCGCCCAGGCGGTAATCGACTCGTCGGCGGTCTCGGTCCCGTATTCCTCGGTTCGCGCGCGGAACGTCTCGCGTCGCTTCTCGTACGAGGCGGGCAGGGCAGGAGTGATCACCTGGTGTCCTTCTCGGTCATCCGGAAGCCCGGCCGGCGGCGCGCACAGGCACGCTGCGGGCAGGATCCGGCGAGTGGGGATTCAGGCCGTACGGGACCCTGCGGGGCGTCCGGATGCCCGCGTGGGCGTACGACCGTGGCCCGAGGCGCCTCGGGGCTGCCTCGGGAGGCCGGCTGTCGTCAGACGACAGCGGTCCCCAGGGGCGGACCCCGCGAGGTGATCGCGTGGACGAGAAGGAGTCGGCGCGGCGGCCGTGCCGAACTGCGCCGCCACGGCCGCGGGCGCGGGGCGTGCGGCGGGGCGGGCACGGCGAGCGGCAGCCGCAGCGGCGTCGCCAGCCATCCGGCCACGGCGCGCAGAATGCGGAAGGCGGCACGCTCGCCATGGGCGAGCCACAGACCGGACAGCAGTGCGGCCAGCAGGTGGGCGGCGATCATCCCTAACGAGGACGAGCCGCCCATGGCGTGACCCGCGGTGTGGCCCAGGTCCATGGCGTCCATCGAGTGCATGGGCATCGAGCCCATATGCATCGAGGACATGTGCGCGGCGGACATGTCGTGGCCCACGGCACCCGCGTCCGAGGGCACGGTGTGCTGTCCCCCAGTCGCCGACTGCGCGAGGGAGAACGCCGAGTGCAGCGCCGTCTGGGCGGTGGCCACGACGGCCACGATCAGCGGCAGCCCGCGTTCCCGGCCCGCCAGACACCAACCCCCGGCGGCGGTCACGGCGACGCCGCCGGCCAGCGCCCACCAGGACACATGACTGCCGGACATCAGTACGTGACCCAGGGCGGCGAGCAGCACACAGACGGCCGCGAACACCGCGGCCCGAACCGTGCGAGAACACCACCCAGCAGTCATGACGGCCTCATCCTTGCATCCGGCGTCCCGGTGTCACCGGTGGGTACGGAAATCGGCGGGGTCCGCGACTCAATCCGAGCCATGTGATACGAGCCACACGCACATGCCGGACGCGGCCACAACAAATGGGAAAGGCAAGGAGGTTACCCACTCCTTGCCACTCTCAACGTATAGCGCACGGGGGGTCTTGCGGCAAGACCCGGGTCGTACTGCAGAATCTCCGGCCGAGGCCAGAAACTGCGGAAAGCAGGGATTCACGAAGTATGTATTCCCTTGTCCGTCCGGACTGCGCGGAGCAGCTGGCCGACAGCCTTGTCGAATGGGGGGGTTCTCATGTTTGACGTGATCGTTGCCGGTGGCGGACCGACCGGCTTGATGCTGGCCGGCGAGTTGCGGCTGCACGGCGTGCACGTGCTCGTACTGGAGAAGGAGGCGGAGCCGACCAGGCATGTCCGCGCGCTCGGCCTGCACGTGCGCAGCATCGAGGTGATGGACCAGCGGGGTCTGCTGGAGCGGTTCCTGGCGCACGGTCAGCAGTACATGGTCGGCGGTTTCTTCGCCGGCATCGACAAGCCGTGGCCCGACCGGCTGGACACCGCGCACGGCTACGTCCTCGGCATCCCGCAGACCACCACCGACCGCCTGCTGGCCGAGCGCGCCACCGAGCTCGGCGCCGAGATCCGGCGCGGTGGCGAACTGGCCGGGCTGAGCCAGGACGACCACGGGGTGACCGCCGAGCTGGCCGACGGCACGCGGCTGCGCTCGCGCTACCTCGTCGGCTGCGACGGCGGCCGCAGCACGGTGCGCAAGCTGCTCGGCGTCGGCTTCCCCGGCGAGCCCACCAGGGTCGAGACGCTGCTGGGCGAGATGGAGGTGGCCGTGCCACCCGAGACGGTGGCCGCCGTGGTGGCCGAAGTCCGCAAGACCCAGAAGCGGTTCGGCCTCGCGCCCTTCGGGGAGGGGGTGTACCGCGTCGTCGTGCCCGCCGAGGGGGTGGCCGAGGACCGCACGGTCCCGCCGACCCTGGATGAGTTCAAGCAGCAGCTGCGGGTGGTCGCCGGCACCGACTTCGGCGTGCACTCACCGCGCTGGCTGTCCCGCTTCGGCAACGCCACCCGGCAGGCCGAGCGCTACCGGGTCGGCCGGGTACTGCTGGCCGGCGACGCGGCGCACATCCACCCGCCGACCGGCGGGCAGGGACTCAACCTCGGCATCCAGGACGCGTTCAACCTCGGCTGGAAACTGGCCGCCGAGGTGAGCGGCTGGGCACCGGAGGCGCTGCTGGACAGCTACCACACCGAACGGCACCCGGTGGCCGCCGACGTGCTGGACAACACCCGCGCGCAGATGGAGCTGATGTCCACCGAGCCGGGTTCCCAAGCAGTGCGCCGGCTGGTGTCGGAACTGATGGACTTCGAGGAGGTGAACCGGTACCTGATCGAGAAGATCACCGCGATGGGGGTCCGCTACGACTTCGGCGAGGGCCATGAACTGCTCGGCCGGCGGATGCGGGACGTGGAGCTGAAGCGGGGTCGCCTCTACGAGCTGATGCACGGCGGCCGCGGACTGCTGCTCGACCAGACCGGCCGGCTCTCGGTGGCGGGCTGGGCAGACCGGGTCGACCACGTCGTCGACGTCAGCGAGGAACTGGACGTCCCCGCGGTGCTGCTGCGGCCGGACGGCCACGTGGCATGGGTCGGTGAAGACCAGCAGGATCTGCTCGGCCGGCTGCCCCAGTGGTTCGGCGCTGCCGCCGGCTGAGCACGCGGTTGTGGCTCGAAAGGGTAGGAGGGGCACGCCCTCAGCCCCAACCGGGTCGTCATACCCGTTCGGGCAGGGCTGACGGGGCTACCGTAAGGCTGCACTATGCCCTGATCCAAGAAGTACATCCCTTTCGAGGTGTTCCGCCGTGAGCCTGAGCATCCGCAATCAACTGCCCGGCATCGTCACCGCCGTCACCACCGGCGAGGCCATGGCGACCGTGACCGTCCGCCTCGACGGAGGTCAGGACATCACCGCGGCGATCACGCGGGAGGCGGTGCGCGACCTCGGTCTTGCCGAGGGTTCCGCCGTGCGCACCCTCGTCAAGTCCACCGAGGTCGCCCTGGCCACCGGCAGTGTGGACCGCCTGTCCATCCGCAACAGGCTGCGCGGCACCGTGCGGGAGATCACGACGGGCGGTGCCATGGCCTCCGTACGGATCGCGACGGAAGGCGGTGAGCTGACCTCCGCGATCACCAGGGAAGCGGTCGCCGACCTCGGCCTGGAACCGGGCTCCTCCGTCGTCGCGTTGATCAAGGCGACGGAGGTCTCGCTCGCGGTCGACTGATCCGAACGGCGGCCGGGGCGGCGGAGGAACGCGCACGACACGCCACAAAATTAGAACCATTCGTTTTCTTGAACCGTTCGTGTTCTTGAGGGTAGGTTCGGCGGCATGACCGCATCCCGGCCCCCGACCACCGCCGAGGAGTTGCGCGGTGCCGGTCTGCGGGTGACGGCCGCCCGTGTCGCGCTGCTCGAGACCGTCCGGGCCGGTGACCACCTCGGCGTCGAGGCGATCGCCTCCGGCGTGCGCGATCGCGTCGGCCATGTCTCCCTCCAGGCCGTGTACGAGGCCCTCCACGCGCTCACCGCGGCGGGACTCGTACGCCGCATCGAACCGGCCGGCAGTCCGGCCCGGTTCGAGGGGCGCGTCGGGGACAACCACCACCACGTCGTCTGCCGGTCGTGCGGTGCCGTCGCCGACGTCGACTGCGCGCGCGGCGAGGCCCCCTGTCTGACCGCGTCCGACGACCACGGCTTCTCGATCGACGAGGCCGAGGTCATCTACTGGGGCGTATGCCCCGGCTGTTCCACCCGCCGCAGTACTTGAGCACCGTGATCCCCAAGTCCGGAAGGATTCCCATGGCTGAGAACCCCGATGCAATCGTCACCGACCCCAAGGCGGAGACCGCAGGCGGCTGCCCGGTCGCGCACGGGCGCGCCCCGCACCCGACCCAGGGCGGCGGCAACCGCCAGTGGTGGCCGGAGCGCCTCAACCTGAAGATCCTCGCCAAGAACCCCGCCGTGGCCAACCCGCTCGGCGAGGAGTTCGACTACGCCGAGGCGTTCAAGGCCCTCGACCTCGCGGCCGTGAAGCGGGACATCGCCGAGGTGCTGACGACGTCGCAGGACTGGTGGCCCGCCGACTTCGGCCACTACGGCCCGCTGATGATCCGTATGGCCTGGCACAGCGCGGGCACCTACCGGACCAGCGACGGCCGCGGTGGCGCCGGCGCCGGACAGCAGCGCTTCGCCCCGCTCAACAGCTGGCCGGACAACGGCAACCTCGACAAGGCGCGCCGTCTGCTGTGGCCGGTCAAGAAGAAGTACGGCCAGAGCATCTCCTGGGCCGACCTGATGATCCTCACCGGCAACGTCGCCCTGGAGCAGATGGGCTTCAAGACCTTCGGCTTCGGCGGTGGCCGCGAGGACGTCTGGGAGCCGGAGGAGGACGTCTACTGGGGTCCCGAGACCACTTGGCTCGACGACCAGCGCTACACCGGCGACCGGGAGCTGGAGAACCCGCTCGGCGCGGTCCAGATGGGCCTGATCTATGTCAACCCGGAGGGTCCGAACGGCAACCCGGACCCGATCGCCGCGGCCCGCGACATCCGTGAGACGTTCGGCCGGATGGCGATGAACGACGAGGAGACCGTCGCCCTGATCGCCGGTGGCCACACCTTCGGCAAGACCCACGGTGCCGGCCCGGCCGACCACGTGGGCGCCGACCCCGAGGCCGCCTCCATGGAGGAGCAGGGCCTGGGCTGGAAGAACACCTACGGCACCGGCAAGGGCGCGGACGCCATCACGTCCGGCCTGGAGGTCACCTGGACCACCACGCCGACCCAGTGGAGCAACGGGTTCTTCAAGAATCTCTTCGAGTACGAGTACGAGCTCACCCAGAGCCCTGCCGGCGCCCACCAGTGGGTGGCCAAGGACGCCCCGGAGATCGTCCCCGACGCGCACGACCCGTCGAAGAAGCACCGCCCGATGATGCTCACCACCGACCTGTCGCTGCGCTTCGACCCGATCTACGAGCCGATCTCCCGCCGGTTCTACGAGAACCCGGAGGAATTCGCGGACGCCTTCGCCCGCGCCTGGTACAAGCTGACTCACCGCGACATGGGGCCGAAGTCGCTGTACCTCGGCCCGGAGGTCCCGGAGGAGACCCTGCTGTGGCAGGACCCGCTGCCCGAGGCGGAGGGCGAGGTCATCGACGCCGAGGACATCGCGGTGCTCAAGGCCAAGATCCTCGACTCGGACCTGTCGGTCTCGGAGCTGGTGTCCACCGCCTGGGCGTCGGCCTCCACCTTCCGCGGCAGCGACAAGCGCGGCGGCGCCAACGGCGCGCGCATCCGCCTCGAGCCGCAGAGCGGCTGGGAGGTCAACGAGCCCGACCAGCTGGCGACGGTGCTGCGCACCCTGGAGGGCATCCAGCGGGACTTCAACTCCGGCGCCAAGAAGGTGTCCCTGGCCGACCTGATCGTGCTCGCCGGTGGCGCCGCGATCGAGAAGGCCGCCAAGGACGGCGGCTTCGACATCGAGGTCCCCTTCACGCCGGGCCGCGTGGACGCCTCGCAGGAGCAGACGGACGTGGAGTCGTTCGCCGCGCTCGAGCCGACCGCCGACGGGTTCCGCAACTACCTCGGCAAGGGCAACCGGCTGCCCGCCGAGTACCTGCTCCTGGACCGGGCGAACCTGCTGACGCTGAGCGCCCCCGAGCTGACGGTCCTCGTCGGTGGCCTGCGCGTCCTGGGCGCGAACCACCAGCAGTCGCCGCTCGGCGTCCTCACCGACACGCCCGGCGCTCTGACCAACGACTTCTTCGTCAACCTGCTCGACCTGGGGACGACGTGGAAGGCGACGTCCGAGGACCAGACCACGTTCGAGGGCCGCGACGCGGCCACGGGCGAGGTCAAGTGGGCCGGCACCCGCGCCGACCTGGTCTTCGGCTCGAACTCCGAGCTGCGCGCCCTGGCGGAGGTCTACGCGAGCGATGACGCGAAGGAGAAGTTCGTGAACGACTTCGTCGCGGCGTGGAACAAGGTCATGGACCTGGACCGGTTCGACCTCGTCTGATCATCCCGATCACTCCGATCACGACGTCCGGGCCGGTCTGCACGGGCCGGCCCGGACGTCCGGTCTCCCGGGGTTCAACTCGTGCTCGGAGTGAGTACCACGAAGTCCGCGCTCGACGGGTCGAGGCAGACGGCCAGCCGGCCGACACCCTCCGCGTCCTCCGGCCCCATCTGCACGCTGCCGCCGTTCTCGGTGACCGCGGCGACCGCGGCGTCGCAGTCGGTGACGGCGAAGACCGGGTGCCAGTACGGCCTCCCGTTCGCCAGCGCAAGGTTCTCCTTCGGGAGCTCCATGATGCCGCCGTGCATACGCTCCTCGGGGAGCCCGGCGGGAGTGATGAGGGAGTAGGTGCCCCCGCCGCCCGGCAGCTGCATGTCACTGAACTGCCAGCCGAAGACACCGCCGTAGAACTCCTTCGCAGCCGCGGTGTCGGTCGTGTACAGCTCGGTCCACGACAGCGAGCCCGGCTGGTCCACCAGCTCGACGCCCTTGTTCGTCCCCGGCTGCCAGACGGCGAACTGGCCCCCCAGCGGATCGCTGTACTGCGCCATCCGGCCCCACTCGTCGAGGTCCATCGGCGCCACTCGCACCGTGCCGCCCGCACGCTCCACAGCCTGGGTCGTGGCGTCCGCGTCGGTGACGCAGTAGTAGATCATCCAGGCCGAGCGGGCACCCTCCTCGGTCAGCTTGCCGAGCCCGGCGACGATCTTGCCGTCCTTCCGGAACATCCCGCCTTCCATGTCCTCCCCCTCCCCCATGGACTCGTACTCCCAGCCGAGCACCGCGCCGTAGAAGGCCACGGCGGCCTGCACGTCGGGGGCACCGAGGTCGAGCCAACAGGGGGAGCCGGGGACGAAGTCAGTGGTGATCACGGCGATTCCCTTTCGCAGATCCTGTGTGACCTCAGCGTGACACCCGGCACTGACAATCACCCGGCGACCGGCCGGTGCCAGGCGCACACTGGAAGCGGAAGGCCATCCGTCATGATCCGCACATGGAGGTGGGCCGTGAGCACCCTCGAAGAACATGTCGACATCGGAGTCCCGGTCGACAAGGCCTGGGAGAGCCTGCACCGGGTGGAGAACTATCCGCGCTTCGTGGAGGGAGTACGCGCCGCCCGCACGGAGGCGGGAGGCCGAGCGCATCTGGACGTCGAAGCCGGCGGACGGGCCCGGGAGCTCGACGCCGAGGTCTCCGACCACGGCGACAAACGCGTGATGGAGTGGCACACCTCGGGCGCCCCCGAGCTGGCAGGCTCCTTCTCGCTGCAGCCCATCGACCAGAACCACACCCGGGTCCAGGCACGGCTCGAGTACGACCCCGGCGCGATCAGGGAGACCTTCGGCGGGCCGAAGGGATTCGCCCAGGCGAACGCGATCGAGCGGCTCGTCCGCAGCGATCTGGAGCACTTCAAGGAGTACGTGGAACAAGAGCGGTGAGCGGGGTGGCGCCGCATGCCGTACGTCGCCGTGAGCGCGCTGAGCCATCCCGGGCTGCTGCGTGACCGGAACGAGGACAGCCTCGTCATCGGCCCGTGGACCCTGTGTGCCACCGTGACCGAGAGTCCGCAGACCCTGGTCTTCCCGCTCGGGACGCCCCTCGTCGTCGCCGTCGCCGACGGCCTCGGCGGGCATCCCGGCGGCGAGGTGGCCAGCGCGCTGGTGGCCCGCCGGATCGCGTCGATCGGTCCCGCCCTGAGCAGCGAGGACGCCGTCCGCAGCGCCCTGAACGCCTGCAACCGCGCCGTGTTCGAGGCGGCCGGCGACGAGGAAAGCGAGCTGGCGACCATGGGGACGACGGTGGCCGGAGTCGTCGTACAACGCGACTCGCTGCTGGTGTTCAACGTCGGCGACAGCCGGGTCTACGCGGCCTCGCAAGGCACGCTGCGCCAGGTGAGCGTCGACGACAGCCCACCGCTCGAACCCGGGCAGCGCACCACGTCCGTGGTCACCCAGTGCCTGGGCGGCAGCTCCGCCCACCGCGCGGTCGTCCCCCACGTGACGGCCGAGTCCCTGTCACCCGGCGATCGCTTCCTCATCTGCACGGACGGTCTGACCGACCCGCTGACGACGGACGTTCTCGAGGAGGTGATGCGGGAGCACGACGACGGGCGTGCGGCCTTCGAGTTGTGGAAGGCCGCCATCGAGGCGGGCGGCCCCGACAACATCACGCTGGCGGTGGTGCGCGTCGGCGACGAGTAGGGCTGCTGACGGCCGATCACGAGCGCGTACGGCTGCCCCGCTGCCTCGCCCGGAAGGCCAACGTATTCTTCGACGGTGGCTGACACCGAGCTGATGCGGCTTCCCGACATGCCGCTGCACGATCCGTTCATCGTCACCGACGAAAAGACCCGCACCTACCACCTCTACACATCCAACGACCCGTCGGTATCGGGCGTGGACGGCACCGGCACGATGGTCTACCGCAGCCACGACCTGCGCGACTGGATGCGCCCCGTGGTGGTGTTCCTGACCGCCGGGCAGAAGGGAATCTGGGCGACCGACGGCGGATGGGCGCCGGAGGTGCACGAATGGGGCGGCAGGTACTACCTGTTCACCACCCTGCACAGCCAGAGCAAGCCGCTTCCGGTACCACCACCCAGCCAATGGGGCACGCCCTTCCAGCTCGCAAACTACATGCGCGGCACGATCATCGCCGTTTCCGACTCACTGCTGGGGCCCTTCACCGTCATCGACCCGTCACGCCCCACCCCGCCCGAGCACCTCATGACCCTCGACGGCACGCTCCACGTCGACCCGTCCGGGCAGCCCTGGATGGTGTACGCACACGAGTGGCTGCAGACCATCGACGGAACAATGGAGGCGATCCGACTCGCCCCGGACCTGTCGGAAACCGTCGGAGACCCGGTCTTCCTGTTCAAGGCGTCGGACGCGTTCTGGCTCAGCGAGCAGATCCCCAGCGGCGTACCGCATCAGCTCCCGCCTTATGTCACCGACGGCCCGCAGCTGTACCGCACCCCTGACGGCTCCCTGATCATGCTGTGGTCCACGTACGAAAAGAACAGGACGGGCCAGGACGGCACCATCGGCGGCGGCTATGTGCAGGCTTACGCCGTCTCGAAGTCCGGCAATCTTGCAGGGCCTTGGCAACAGCACCGGCCGTTGGTCCGCAACGACAGCGGTCACGGCATGCTGTTCCACACCTTCGACGGCCGACTGATGCTGGTCCTCCACCGCCCCTTCGACAACGCGCGCGGGAAGCTGTACGAGATGCAGCTCCTCGGCCACGAGCTACGGATCGTCCGGCGACGTGCCGACCTCGATGGTGGCGGATGACGACGAGTCCAGCAGCACCACGGCTGTGGTCCGACCGCCAGACCCAGGCCTGTCCGGTCAGGCACCGGAGCCCTCCGCGTCGCGCTTTCGCTCGGCGATCATCTCGAGCAGCTCCTCGGCGCTCGCCCGGGTGTGGCGTTCCACCTCGGCTTCGATGGTCCGGGGGTCGCCGCCGAGAATGGCGTCGATCAGCCGTTCGTGGACGTGCAGGGCCCGATCGGGATCGGACCGGGTGCTCTCGTCGACCGTGATGGCGAGGTTGATCTGTGCTTCCACGGTCGGCCAGATCCGCTTCAGCATGGTGTTGTCGGAGGCGTCCCAGATGGTGCGGTGCAGGGCGACGTGGGCCTGGTGGAGGCGTGCGGCGTCCTGCGCACTGTGCGCGGTGCGGTACTCCTGCCAAGCGGTCTTCAGCCTGTCCCGCCGGGTGCCGTCGGGGTCGGCTGAGCGGGGCGGTCTCCCGGCCAGGAGACCGCCCCCGGACACATCGGTCCCACGGCCCCGACCTTCCTCACGCCACATGAGAGCAGGGCCGCCGAATCCCCGGGAGGGTTCATGAGCACCCTAACCAACACACCTGACACCACGGCCGACCCTCCGAACGGCAAGCTCAAACGCAGCCTCGGCCTGTGGCAGCTCACCCTGCTCGGCGTGAGTACCCAGATCGGCTCGGGATGGCTGTTCGCCGTCCCGTCCTCCGCCTCCGTCGCCGGCCCCCCGGTCATCCTGTCCTGGATCATCGGCGCGGCCCTGTTCATCGTCGTCTGCCTGCCCTGGATCGAACTGGGCACCCTCTTCCCCCGGTCCGACGGCATCGTCCGCTACCCGGCCCTCTCCCACGGCGCCTTCGCCGGCTGGGGCTACTGGATCGGCAACGTCTGCCTGCCCGCGATCGAGGCCCAGGCCGTCCTGACCTACCTCGGCGGCCGCTACGAACACCTCGGCCTGGTGGGGTCGACCAGGACACCACCGTGCTCACCTGGCCGACCGGGATTCTCGCCGGCATGGCGCTCCTCGTGCTGTTCTTCGTGCTGAACATCTTCGGAGTGCACCTGCTGGCGAAGGTCAACACCTGGGTCACGCTGTGGAAGATCCTCATCCCCACGGTCACCTTCGTCCTGCTGCTGTTCGCCTTCGACGCCGGCAACATCAACGTCCCCGGCGGGCACGTCCCCAACGGGCCGGGCGGCATCCTCCAGGCGATCACCGTCGGCGGTATCGCCTTCGCCTACCTCGGCTCCCGCCAAGTCCTCGACTACGGCGGAGAATCCCGCAATCCGCGGCGCGACATCCCCCTCGCCGTCATCCTGTCCGTCCTCATCCCGATGATCATCTACCTCGGCCTGCAGGTCGGCTTCCTCGCCGCCCTCGACTGGGCCGACGCCGGTGTCGTTCCCGGCGACTGGGCCGGACTGACCACCAGCGACTGGGCCTCCTCCCCGCTCTTCTCGGCCCTGGGGGCCGCCGGCTTCACCTCGCTGATCCAGCTGTTCGCGATCGTCTTCGCCGGCCTCGCCGTGTACAGCGCCTACACCGCGGTGGCGGGCGGCTGGATCAGCCGCAGGACCGGATAGACCGTATCCGCCGTCTTCCTCGCCGTGTAGCTCTTCATCACCGCGCGCGGCGGCTGGTTCATGAACCTCACCGAGCACCAACGCCCCGGCAGCTGGGAGTTCCCCTGGTACATGGGCGCCGTGGCGGCGACGATCGCGCTCTACATCATCGCCCTGCGAACGGCCGGCACCCCTGAGGGCCGCCGGCATCTCGACGGCGGCATCTGGCTGATCACCGTCCTGCTCGCCATCCTGCCGCTCTCCTACTACGGCGAATACGGCCCGCAATCCGCACCAGCGCTGCCCGAACCGTACGACCTGCTGGCCCTCCTCGTGCTCTTCCTCGTCGGTTACCGGTGGTCCGTCCGCGCAGGATTCCGCACCGAACAACTCGACCGAGCCCTGGCCGAGGACTACCCGCCCGACAGCAGAGAGGTGAGGTCCGGCTGAACGAGTGCCTACGGAGACGGCTCCACTGGCCTTGCACGCGGGCGCGCGGTCGGCTGCCCTCGACCGGCATACTTCGAGTCCGTGGCGGCACGCCGGGCCATGCGTCGTGGTTTGTGACGCCGGACAGTCGACACAGTCGACATCCCTGCATCTTTGCCCAGCGGATCTCAATTCCAGCGGATCACGTGGTCCCATGTCGACGACCAAGAGCAGTGAGTGGATTCACGCCTGCTGAAGACATGCGTTGAGGGCATCACCGGCTGCCCTCAGGTCCCCGTCGGCAAGGACAGAGCCCCGGACAGCTGCTGGGCCGCTGCCAGAACGGCCGGCACGGCGGAGTCCGCCACGTCCTCACGGTGCGTCAACACTGTGATGGCGGCTGGCGGATCGTCTGTCCGCCGGGTCAACGGTGCCGCCACGCCGTACGTCCCCGGAATCAGCTCCTCCCGCGTCGTCGCGTACCCCCGCGCCCGCACCTCGGCCACTCGTGCCGGCTCACCCTCGGACGGCGGCTGCGCGGCGAGCAGGGCCAGTCCGCCCGCGCCTCGGTCCAGCGGGTCGCGATTGCCGACGCGGTAGGACAGCCGCGCGCCCGAGCCGGGGGGCTCGACGACCGCCACGGCCACCGCGTGCGCCCCCTCCGGCACAACGAGACACGCCGTGGCCTCCAGGTCGGCGGCGAGTTTCCGCAGCACCGGCTGGGCCGCGTCCAGGAGTGAGGGCCGAGCCTGCCGGGCCAGGGTGAAGAAGGCGACGCCGATGCGGTACCGGTTCGCGTCGTCCTTCGCTGCGAACTCCTGCCGCACCAGTGCCGTGAGCAGGCGGTACGCGATCGACCGGTGCACCCCGAGTCGCGCCGCGACCTCGCTGGCCGTCAGGCCTTGCGGCGCCTCAGCGATCACCCGCAGCGCCGTCAGTCCGCGCTCCAGCGTCTGAGAACCGTCCGCGGCCACCCCATCACCCCTTCCAGCAGGTCTTTTCCTGCCGCCCTCTTGACTTCGGCACACTACCCCGCCCATGGTGTTGCAACATTCGTAACACATTGTTTCGATAATTGCAACAATGCAAGGGAGCGACCTCGTGTACTTCGAGCCGCAGCACCACGAGTTCGTGGACTTCCCCTCGACCGCGCCCGATGCCGACCCCGAACAGGTCGTGGTGGCCGGGGCCGGCCCCGTCGGACTGGCCGTCGCCCTCGGTCTCGCCCGCCGCGGCGTGACCGTCACGCTGCTGGAGGCGGGGGACTCGGTCTCGTACGGCAGCCGGGCCATCTGCCTCTCGCGGCACTCACTGGAAGTCCTGGACCGCCTCGGCGTGGGCGCCGAGTTCGACCGGCTGTCGCTGCCCTGGACCAAGGGCCGCAGCCACTACCGGGACACCGAGGTGCTGGCGTTCTCCATGCCGCACGGCGTGGACGACGTGCGCGTCCCGATGGTGAACATCTCCCAGTCCGTGGCCGAGCAGATCCTGCTGGACGCCGTCGTCAAGGACCCGCACATCCGGCTGCACTGGCGCAGCGAGGTCACCGCCGTCACTCAGGACGACGACCAGGTCACCGTCACGGCCCAGACCCCCGAGGGCACCCGCACCCTGCGCGCCCGCCACCTGGTCGCCTCCGACGGGGCGCACAGCGCCGTCCGCAAGGTGCTCGGTGTCCACCTGGAGGGCACCAGCTACGAGGGCCGCTACGTCATCGCCGACATCCACTGGGAGAGCGAGCTGCCCGCAGAGCGGCAGGTGTGGTTCGACCCGCCGTCCAACCCGGGGTCGACGATCATCCTGCACCGCCAGCCCGACGACATCTGGCGCGTCGACTACCAGCTCACCCCCGGCGAGGACGCGGACCTGGAGACCCGCGAGGACCGTATCCGCGAGCGCATCTCCCGCCACCTCAACTGGCTCGGCAACACCAGGCCCTGGACGCTGGAGTGGTCGAGCCTGTACCGCGCTCACGCCCGCGCTCTGGAGTCCTTCCTGCACGGCCGCGTTCTGTTCGCCGGCGACGCCGCCCATCTGGTGCCGATCTTCGGCGTGCGGGGGCTGAACTCGGGCCTGGAGGACGCCGACGTGTACGCGTGGGCGCTGGCCGCCGTCGCCCGCGGCGAGGCCGGGCCGCAGCTGCTGCGCACGGTGGCCGACGAGCGGCGTGACGCCTGGCGGCAGAACGTCGAGCAGGCCGAGAAGTCGACGCTGTTCATGACTCCTGGCACCGACGGCTACCGGCTCACCCGTGACGGGATCCTCCAACTCGCCCTCAGGCGGCCGGTGCTGCGCCACCTGATCGACCCGCGCCAGTCCAGCGCCACCCACAGCCGCGGGTCCTCCCTCACCCTCCCCGCGACCTCGACGGCCGTCGGTCCGGGGCCCGGCGACCCGCTGCCCGACCTGCGGGTGCGGCCGTGCGGCGGGGCCGCGACCGGGCTGCACGCGCTGCGCGGCGCCACCTTCACCCTCGTCGCCGCGGGCGCTCCGGCCGAGACCGCCCGCGCCGCCCGCGAGCTGTCCGCCGCGCCTGGCGCGGGTCTTGCCGTCACCGCGATCGCCACCTCGGGCAGGCCCATCGACGGCGTCACCGTCCTGGAGGGCGACGCCGTCGCCGAGCGGCTCGGGCTCGCGGACGGCGAGGCGCTTCTGGTCCGCCCCGACGGCCTGGTCCTCGCCCGGCTGCGCCTGGACGCCCCGCTGGCCCCGCTCACCCGCCATCTGACCGACCAGCTCGCCGCCGGAGGAGTGCGATGACCGCCGTGTCCACCGAGCCGAACCCGACCACCACCACCACCACCGCCACCGACGGCGACGACGAGGCCCGCGCCGTCGCGCATGCCGAGGCCGTCTGGCGCACCCTCAGCGAGGCCGTCGACCGCGTGCCCGCCACGGACCGCGTGCCCTTCCTGATCCGCCTCGCCCTGCTCACCGCCCTCGACGACGACAACCCCGAGCGGTTCGCGGCCCTCGTGGCCGAGGCCGAAGCAACCGCGTAACGCCGCCCCTACGGACGACAACGGAGTCATCCCCATGACCGCTCCCGCACCCGCGCAGCCCGCGGGCGCCACAGGCCGCGGCTTCGCCCGCGTCATCGCCGCATCCCTGGCCGGCACGACCATCGAGTTCTACGACTTCTTCCTCTACGGGTCGGCCGCGGCCCTCGTCTTCAACAAGGTCTTCTTCCCGGCCGGCGACCCGGTCATCGGCGTCCTGCTCGCTCTGGCCACCTACGCCGTGGGCTTCCTGGCGCGGCCGCTCGGCGGGATCCTCTTCGGGCACCTCGGCGACCGGTTCGGACGGCGCCGCACGCTGGCGCTCAGCCTCGGTCTGATGGGCGGCTCCACCGTCCTGATCGGCCTGATCCCCTCGTACGACACGATCGGTGTGGCCGCGCCGCTGATCCTCACGCTGCTGCGGCTGATCCAGGGCGTGGCGCTCGGAGGTGAGTGGGGCGGTGCGATCCTCCTGGTCACCGAGCATGCGCCGAAGCAGCGACGTGGGTTCTGGGCCGCCTGGCCGCAGTCCGGCGGGCCGCTCGGCAACATGCTCGCCACCGGCGTGCTGGCCGTGCTCGGCCTGGTGGTGACGGACGCGCAGTTCACCTCGTGGGCCTGGCGGCTCGCGTTCCTCGTCTCCGCGGTGCTCGTCCTCGTCGGGCTGTGGCTGCGGCGCGCCGTCGAGGAGTCCCCGCAGTTCCTGGCGCTCCAGCAGCAGGGGAACCTCCGGGAGGGCCACGCACCGCTGCGGATCGTGCTGCGTGACCACAAGCGCGAGGTCACCATCGCCGCGCTGGCCAACATGGGCGAGAAGACCGCGTACTACGCCTTCAGCATCTTTCTGCTCTCCTACTTCAGCGAGCAGCTGCACCTGCCGAAGAGCACCGGGCTGATCGCCGTCGCGGTCGGCTCCGTCTTCCAGGTGGCCGCGATGCTGCTGGGCGGGCATCTGTCCGACCGGCTCGGCCGGCGCAATGTCAACCTCACCGTGGCGGTGCTGATCGCGGTGTGGGGACTGGTCGGGCTGCCCCTCGTGGACGGCGGGCACCTCGGCGTCATCACCCTCACCGTCTCGGTCGGGCTCGCGCTGCACGGGCTGATGTGCGGCTCGCAGGCGGCGTTCTTCGCCGAGCTGTTCCCGAGCGCCGTCCGCTATACCGGTGCGTCGCTCGGCTACCAGATCGCCACCGTCCTCGGCGGGTCCGCGGCCCCGCTGCTCGGTGTCGCCCTGATGCGGCAGACCGGGGCGACCTGGCCGGTCGGCGTGTTCCTCGTCTGCGCCGAGCTGTGCACGGTGGCCGCCTTCCTCTGGGTGGGCGAGACGAAGGACCGCGACCCCGACGCGGTGGCGCCGTCGCTCCCCGCGCCCACACCCACGCCGACCGCCGCGCACTGACACCACGATCCCGAAAGGAGGCCACGAACATGGCCCACTACCGCAGCCTCGGCACCATCCCGCCGAAGCGGCACACCCAGTTCCGGTACGACGGCGAGACCCTCGCCTACGAGGAGCTGATGGGCGAGGAAGGCTTCTCGTCGGACTCGTCGCTGCTCTACCACCGCCACATCCCGTCCGCCGTCACCGACTCCTCCGTGTGGGAGGTACCGGATGCCGCGACGGTCCCCAACCACCCGCTCAAGCCGCGCCACCTGAAGCTGCACGAGCTGTTCAAGGACGGCGCCTGGCAGGACACCGACGTGGTCACCGGCCGCCGCCTCGTCCTCGGCAACGGCGATGTGCGCATCTCCTACGTCGTCGCCGGCCGGACCTCGCCGCTGTACCGCAACGGCCTCGGCGACGAGTGCGTGTACGTCGAGTCCGGCTCCGCCCGCGTGGAGACCGTGTTCGGCGTGCTGAACGCCCGCGCCGGCGACTACGTGGTCATCCCGCGGGCCACCACGCACCGCTGGATCCCGAAGGCCGGGACGCCGCTGCGCGCCTACTGCATCGAGGCCAACAGCCACATCGCGCCCCCCAAGCGCTACCTGTCCCGCTACGGCCAGCTCCTCGAGCACGCCCCGTACTGCGAGCGCGACCTGCACGGACCGACGGAGCTGGTGACCGCGACCGGCAGCGACGTCGAGGTCCTGGTCAAGCACCGCGGCCCCGGCGGGCAGGTCGTCGGCACCCGCTTCCTGCAGGCCGAGCACCCCTTCGACGTGATCGGCTGGGACGGCTGCCTGTACCCGTACACCTTCAACATCGCCGACTTCGAGCCGATCACCGGCCGCGTCCACCAGCCGCCGCCCATTCACCAGGTCTTCGAGGGCGACAACTTCGTCATCTGCAACTTCGTGCCGCGCAAGGTGGACTACCACCCGTTGTCCATCCCAGTGCCGTACTACCACTCGAACGTCGACTCCGACGAGGTGATGTTCTACTGCGGCGGCGACTACGAGGCCCGCAAGGGCTCCGGGATCGGCCAGGGATCGATCTCGCTGCACCCGGGCGGCCACAGCCACGGCCCGCAGCCGGGCGCCTACGAGCGGTCCATCGGTGCGGATTTCTTCGACGAACTCGCCGTCATGGTCGACACGTTCCGCCCGATGGAGCTCGGCGAAGGCGGTCAAGCCTGCGACGACGGCACGTACGCCTGGACGTGGGCGGGGCGGCGCCCGTGAGTACCGACGTACTGCTGCGCGAACTCGTCGACGACGCGGGCCTGTTTCCGCCGACCGCGCTGCCGATGGACGAGGCCGTCGCCCGGCACCGGGCCGACGCGGTGGCCGGCGAGGCGATGCACACGCACCGCTTCCTCGTCCCGGCGAGCCGCGTCGGCGAGCTGCGCGGGTTCCTCCGCGACGACGACGTGTTCGAGCTCGGCCTCATCACCGACCTGGGCGCCGAAGGGCTGGCGGAGCTCTGCGCCGAGATCGCGGCCGACCCGCGGCTGAGCCTCGCCCTCCTCGAGGTCCCGCTCGCCCGCTTCGGTGACGACGAACTGCTCGCTCTGGACGCTGCGTTGGCTGCCGTCGCTGACGTTCCCGCCGACGTTCCGCTGTACGCCGAGCCCGTGGTGCAGGCCCGCCCCGAACCCCTGCTGTCCGCGCTGGCCGCGCGCGCCGGGGTCCGGCCGCTCGGCGCCAAGCTCCGCTGCGGCGGGGTGCGCGCCGAACTGTTCCCCTCCCCCGCGCAGGCCGCCGCGTTCGTGTGCGCCTGCGCGGCGGCCGGAGTGCCGTTCAAGGCGACGGCCGGACTCCACAAGGCGGTCCGGCACACCGACCCGGCGACCGGTTTCACCCACCACGGCTACCTCAACCTCCTCCTCGCGGCGGCCGCCGCCGCGACGGGGCGGGACGAGGCCGCCGTACGGGCCGTCCTCGAGACCCAGGACCCCGGCCGGCTCGCCCGGCACGCGACCTCGCTCGATGTGGACGAGGCCCGGACCGCACGCCGCGTCCTCGTCGGCTACGGCTCCTGCTCCACCGCCGCCCCCGTACGCGAGGCGCGGCTCCTGCTCGACAGCGCTGTGAAGGACCACTCATGACGACCACCTGGGTCCCCGTTCCCGAAGGCTCCCCGTTCCCGATCCAGAATCTCCCCTACGGCGTCTTCACCCCCGCCGCGGGCGGCCCGGCCCGCGTGGGCGTCGCCATCGGCGAGCACGTCCTCGACCTGGCCGCCGCGCTCGGCGACGACACGTTCGCCCGGCCCACCCTCAACGCCTTCCTGGCGCAGGGCCGTTCGCGCTGGACGGAGGTGCGCGCCGAGATGACCCGGCTGCTGACCGACGCCGACGCCCGCGCCGCCGTCGAGCCGCACCTGCACCCCCTGGCCGAGGTCGCCCTCGGAATGCCCTTCGAGGTCGCCGACTACGTTGACTTCTACGCCTCCGAGCACCACGCGGCGAACATCGGCCGCATGTTCCGCCCCGGCAGCGACCCACTGACCCCGCAGTGGAAGCACCTCCCGATCGGCTACCACGGCCGCGCCGGCACCGTCGTCCCCTCCGGGACGCCCGTCGTGCGGCCCAGCGGGCAGAAGCGGTCCGCCGACGGCGGCCTGCCCGGCTTCGGCCCCTCGGCGCGGCTCGACATCGAGGCCGAGGTCGGCTTCGTCGTCGGCACGCCTTCCCAGCTGGGCAAGCCGGTCTCCGTGGACGACTTCCGCGAGCACGTCTTCGGCGTCTGCCTCGTCAACGACTGGTCCGCGCGCGACATCCAGGCCTGGGAGTACGTGCCGCTCGGACCGTTCCTCGCCAAGTCCTTCGCCACGTCCGTCAGCCCGTGGATCGTGCCGCTCGACGCCCTGGAAGCGGCCCGCGTCCCCGCCCCCGAGCGCACCCACGAACTGCGGCCGTACCTGCGGGAGCAGGAGGACTGGGGCCTCGACCTCATCCTCGAGGTCCGCATCAACGGCCACCTCGTCTCGAAGCCCCCGTTCGCCTCGATGTACTGGACGGCCGCCCAGCAGCTCGCCCACATGACGGTCAACGGCGCCAGCCTGCGCACCGGCGACTTCTACGCCTCCGGCACCGTCTACGGGCCCGAGCCCGAGCAGCGCGGCTCCTTCATGGAGCTGACCTGGGGCGGCGAGAACCCGCTGAAGCTGCCTGACGGTTCGACCAGGACGTTCCTCGAGGACGGCGACGAGATCACCATCACCGCGACGGCATCCGGCGCCGAGGGCACGGTCATCGGCTTCGGCGCCGTGACCGGCCGTATCGCACCGGCGGTGGAGGCATGACGATGGACAAGACGGTCTCCTCCGCGGCCGAGGCGGTCGCGGACATCCCCTCAGGGGCCTCGCTCGCCGTCGGCGGCTTCGGTGTCTGTGGCGTCCCCCAGGAGCTCATCGACGCGCTGCACGCGCAGGGCGCGGACGACCTGAAGGTCGTCTCCAACAACTGCGGCACCGACGGCCACGGCCTCGGCATCCTCCTGCGCGACGGCCGCATCAGCCGGGTCACCGGCTCGTATGTCGGCGAGAACAAGGAGTTTGCCCGCCAGTACCTCGCCGGCGAGTTGGAGCTGGAGCTGGTCCCGCAGGGCACGCTCGCGGAGCGGCTGCGCGCGGGCGGCGCGGGGATCCCCGCGTTCTACACCTCCGCCGGGGTCGGCACCACTGTCGCTGAGGGCGGCGTGCCCTGGCGGTACGCGGCGGACGGTTCGGTCGCGGTCGCCTCTCCGCTCAAGGAGACGCGGGAGTTCGACGGCGAGACGTACGTCATGGAGCGCTCCGTGACGACGGACTTCGCCCTGGTCCGCGCCTCGAAGGGCGACCGGCACGGCAACCTCGTCTTCGACAAGACCACCGCCAACTTCAACCCGCTGTGCGCGATGGCCGGCCGCGTCACCATCGCGGAGGTCGAGGAACTGGTCGAGCCCGGCGAGATCGACCCGGACCACGTCCACCTGCCCGGCATCTTCGTCCAGCGCGTGGTCGCCGTACGGAACACGGGCGACAAACCGGTCGAGAAGTGCACCGTCCGCGAGGAGGAGCCGTCCTGATGTCCTGGACCCGCACCGAGATGGCGGCCCGCGCCGCCCGCGAGCTGCCCGACGGCTCGTACGTCAACCTGGGCATCGGCCTGCCAACCCTCATCCCGGACCACCTGCCGCCCGGTGTCAACGTCGTCCTCCACAGCGAGAACGGCATCCTGGGCACCGGCCCCTACCCGGCACCCGACACAGTCGACCCAGACCTCATCAACGCGGGCAAGGAGACGGTCACCGTCCTGCCGGGCGCCTCCTTCTTCGACTCGGCGCTCAGCTTCGCGATGATCCGCGGCCGCCACCTGGACGTCGCCGTCCTCGGCGGCATGCAGGTCTCCGCACGCGGCGACCTCGCCAACTGGGCGGTGCCGGGCAAGATGGTCAAGGGTATGGGCGGCGCGATGGACCTCGTGCACGGCGCCCGCCGCGTCCTCGTGCTCATGGAGCACACCGCGAAGGACGGCACACCGAAGCTGGTGGCCGACTGCACCCTCCCGCTGACCGGACGCACCTGCGTCGACCGCGTCATCACCGACCTGGCCGTCCTGGACGTCACCCCCGAGGGCTTCCGCCTCGTGGAACTCGCCCCGGGCGTCACGGAGTCCGACCTCCGCGAGAGGACCGCCGCGCCGGTCCTCGCCCCGGCGGCGGCCTGACGGTACGGGTACCGGGCCAACTACGGCCGCACAACCGCCGACGGGCGGTCGTGCGGCCGTAGTCGCATGTTCAGGGCTGTTGGCCCTGCCCTGTCCGGCAGAGCCGAGCTGCCTGTACCTCGCGAAGGGCCCGAGGTCGAGCCCCGGGAACCATCGATTCGCTGAGGAAGTACCTCACATTTCCATCCCTATTCAGAGGATGCCCGCGGATGCCAGACTCCCGTTGAACGGCGGGATGATCTCTGGATCTCCCGGTCCGGATTTCTTTCTCTCGCAGTCGACGACCGCCCACAGAAGTGCGTGTCAGAAGGAGAAGACCGCATGAGCACCACGAGCAGTGCACCCCATCCGCCTGTCCTTTTCGACGAGGAATACGAGGAGTTCGCGGAATGGGTGCGGGGTTTCGCTGCCCCCTTCTCCGATGGTTATCTCGACCGTGCCCACAGTGACGAGTTCCCCTGGGACGTCGCGAAGCAGATGGGCGCGCAGGGCCTCCTCGGCCTCGGCACCTCCGAGGAGCTCGGGGGCCAGGGAAAGCTCGGCGACACGCTCACCAAGGTCCATCTCGGCATCGCCCACGAGGAGCTGGCGTACGCCGACTTCTATCTCTCGCAGCTCGCCTACACCAGCAATCTCACCGGCCCGCTCCTCGAGCGCTTCCTGCCATCGGGCATCGCCGAGCAGTGGGTCCCCGGCATCGTCGCAGGCGAGCACGTGGTCGCCCTCGGTCTGACCGAGCCGGGCAGCGGCTCGGATGCCGCCGCGATGCGCATGAAGGCCGAACGGGCCGACGGCGGTTGGGTGCTGGACGGCGAGAAGACGTCGATCACCTTCGCTCCGCACGCCAAGGGGATGATCACTTTCGCCCGCGTCGCCCAGAGCGAGGGTTGCCCCGGAGGCGTCACCGCTTTCCTCGTCCCGCTCGACAGCGACGGCGTGAGCATGCAGAGGTTCCCCGACCCGGGATGGCGCCCGCTGGGCCGTGCCGGGGTTTTCCTGGACCACGTCTTCGTCCCCGACGAATTGGTGATCGGGGGTGTCGGGGACGGATTCCGGCTCGTCATGCGGGAATTCGACTACACGCGTTCCGTGATCGGTCTCATGTCCTCAGGTGTGGCGCGCAAGGCGCTGGACATGACCATCGAATACGCGAAGGAGAGGAAGGCCTTCGGAAAGGCCATCGCCCACAATCAGGGCGTCTCCTTTCCCATCGCCGAGAACGCGACCGCGCTTGAGGCCGGCCGCTGGCTCACCTACCGCGCGCTGTCCCTCGCCGACGCGGGCCGCCCCTTCACGAAGGAGGCGGCGATGGTCAAGTGGTCCGTCACGGAGGCCTCGCTGAAGACGATTCGCGACTGCATCGTGCTGCACGGGCACAGCGGGTACTCGGAGGAGCTGCCCTTCCAGGCGATGCTCCGCGACGTGTCCGGGCTGGAGATCGGCGAGGGGACCCCGCAGATCCAGAAGGTCGTCATCGGCCGGGCCCTCCTCGGCAAGGACTTCCGGTGAGCGGCGGGGCCCTGAAGGGGCTCACCGTCATCGACCTCACGCAGGCGCTGTCCGGTCCGTACTGCACCTCGCTCCTCGCCGACCACGGCGCTGACGTCGTCAAGATCGAGCCGCCCCGTGGAGACATGCTGCGGCACACGCCGCCGTTCGCGGAGGACGACACCGAGCGCGCGTACGGAGGGGTCTTCCAGTCCGCCAACCGCAACAAGCGCGGCATCGTCCTCGACCTGAAGAACCCCGAGGCGCGCAAGGTCCTCCTCAAGCTCGTCGACAAGGCCGACGCGCTCGTGGAGAACTTCAGCGCCGGCGTCATGGACCGCTTCGGCCTCGGCTACGAGACCCTCGCCGCCCGCAACCCGCGCCTCGTCTACACCTCGATCCGCGGCTTCGGCGACACCCGCGGCGGCGAGAGCCCGTACCGCACCTGGCCGGCGTTCGACATCGTGGCGCAGGCCATGGGCGGGCTCATGAGCATCACCGGTCCCGACGCCGCGACCCCTGTGCGCGCGGGCTCCGGCCTCGGCGACACGGTGCCCGCGCTGTTCGCCGCGTTCGGCACGATGGCCGCCCTGTGGGAGGCCCGCATCTCCGGCACGGGCCAGTACGTGGACGTCGCGATGGCCGACAGCGTCCTCGCCGTGTCCGAGCCCGTCGTCAACACCTACGGGCACACCGGCCGCGTCCCTCGCCCGATCGGAAATGGGCTGCAGGGGTTCGCCCCGTTCGACACCGTCCAGGCCAAGGACGGCGTGGTGGCGCTCGGCGCCCCGCACCAGCCGCAGTGGGTCAAGCTGACCGCGCTGATGGGCATGCCGGAGCTCGCCGACGACCCACGGTTCGACAGCGACCAGAAGCGGTGGGAGAACCGCGAGGAGGTCTATCGAATCGTCGGCGAATGGGCCGGCCGGCACACCGTCGCCGAGCTCGTCGAACTCCTCGGCGGGAAGATCCCGCTGGCACCGATCCTCGACGCCGAGGCGATCTTCGACAATCCGCATTTCGCGGCGCGCGACATGCTCCCCACCGTCGAGCAGCCCGGCACCGGAGGCCGGCAGGTTGCCGTCCCCGGGATCCCCGCAAAGCTCTCCCGGACCCCCGGGCAGGTCCGCCACCGGGCACCGCTGCTCGGCGAGCACACCGAAGAGGTGCTGCACGCCGCCGGATTCGATGCCGAGGGCCTCGAACGCCTCCGCGCAGCTGGGGCCTTCGGCCCCGTCGCCGCCCGCCTCCCCGCCTGAGAGCCGCAGTCCAGTCCGCAAGGAGCAGTAACACCGTGAAAATCGTCAAGGTCGAGGCCATCCCGGTCACCACCCCGCTCAAGAAGCCGTTCCTGATGCCGGGCACGCGCATCGAGGGCATCGACAGCGTCCTGCTCAAGCTCCACACCGACGACGGACTCGTGGGCTTCGCCGACTCCGGCGACACCTCCACGTGGTACCGCGGCGAGACGCAGGCGTCGATCATGGGGATGATCTGCGACTACATCGCCCCGCAGTTCCTCATCGGGCAGGACCCTCGGAACATAGAGAAGATCGTCGGCCAGATGGACACGATGGTCCGCGACAACAACCAGGCCAAAGCCACCGTCGACTTCGCCCTCCACGACCTCAAGGGCAAGATCTACGGCATGCCGGTCTACGAGCTCCTCGGCGGCAAGTGCGCCGAGGCCTCCGCACAGGGCTGGGTCACCTCCGCCGGCGCCCCCGACGAAGTCGTCCCGCAGGCCCTGGAGGCCCTGGAGCAGGGCTTCTGCCTGGTCAAGCTGAAGACCGGGCACGGCACGATCGACGACGACGTCGCCACCGTCAAGGCCGTCCGCGAGGCCGTCGGCGACGATGTACGCCTGACCGTCGACGTCAACGGCTTCTGGAACTACGACCAGGCCCTCAAGACTCTGCGCAAGCTCGACAAGTACAACCTCGAGTGCGTCGAGCAGCCCCTGCCGCACTGGGACATCGAGGGAATGGCCCGCCTCCGCGGCAAGATCGGCACCCCCGTCTTCGCCGACGAGTCCGCGCAGGAGCTGCACCACCTCAAGGAGATCATCGACCGGCGAGCCGCCGACGGGCTGTTCATCAAGATGCAGAAGGCCGGCGGTCTGGTGAAGGCCCAGCGCTGGCTCACGATGGCCCGTCTCGCCGGCCTGCCCGTCATGAGCGGCTGCATGATCGGCTCCGGTCTGGAAGCCAGCCCGTCCGCCCACCTGATGATCGCCAACCAGTGGGCCTCGCAGTTCACCCACGAGAACCTCGGCCCGCTCATCATCCACGGCCAGTGGGAGAACGAGAAGGAACGCATCGAGAACGACATCGCGCTCAACGTGCCCGTCTTCAAGGACGGCAAGCTGTACCCCAACGAGGGCCCCGGCTTCGGCATCGAGCTCAACGAGGCGTTCGTCGCCGCCCACCACACCGCGGGCAGGACGGCCCGCACGGTCGAGTGAGCGGGCCGCTCGCCGGGCTCCGCGTCGTCGAACTCGCGGGGCTCGGCCCGGCTCCCTTCGCCGCCATGACCCTGGCGGACATGGGGGCGGACGTCGTGCGCGTCGAGCGCGAGGGCGGCTTCACCATGCCGATCCCGCCCGAGTACGACACGCTCCAGAGAGGGAAGCGGAGTGTCGCGACCGACCTCAAGAAGCCCGAAGGCCTCGCCTTCGTAAGGAAGTTGGTCGATCGCGCCGACGTCCTCATCGAGGGCTACCGGCCCGGCGCCACCGAACGGCTCGGCCTCGGCCCCGAGGAGTGCCTCGCCCGCAACCCGCGCCTCGTCTACGGG
>NZ_JBQQCE010000977.1:0-829 GCF_052245645.1 Streptomyces sp. KR55
GGGGGGGGGCACGGCCGACAGCGCCGGGCACCGCTGCAACCCACCCCGGCCCCTGCCAACGCAAGAACACGCAAAGCCGGGGTCCAGGGAAACTCCCTGGACCCCGGCGCCGTACAACCAACCCGGCATCAGCCGATCGGCAGCCCCGTAGCCGGCAGCGACTGCTTCGGCAGCCCACCCTTGGCCAGCCCATCCGTCGGCAGCCCGCCCTTCGTCGCCGTCGAAGCGGTGTCACCCACGACTTCCCCGGCCGCCCCGGCAGCGTCACCCGCAACCTTCTGCGCCGCCGGCGTCGCCTTCTTCGCAATCTGGCCACCGGTCTTGCCGGCGGTCGGCACCGACTGCCTGACCGCCTTGCTGCCGGTGTCGCCCGCGAGCCCGGTGACGTCCTTGGCCGCGCCGTCGACGGTGTTGCCGACGCTCGCCCCGTCCAGGGCGGTCAGCCCGCCGAGGTTGGGGGTGGCGGGCGTTTCGGGGGCCGCGCTGGCGGAGCCGGCCGCACCGACCCCGGCAGCCGCTCCCGCTGCGACGAGCAGCGCGGCACGGGCGATCCGACGGGTCAGAGGGAGGGACATGGTGCTCCTTTGACGGGAGGAAACGATGAAGTGTCCGGCCGTGCCCGGCTGTTGATCTCCGGGCTCGGACGCAGTGACTACCGCTCGAAGCCCCCGAAGGTTGCGGCGACCCAGCGTAAAGAGTTGGCAATGTGTCGCATTATCGGCTCCGGATAAAAACGGGCAAAGGACACCCGGCTCCGATGTCTGCGGAATCCTTACGGCCCTTTGTTTTCAAGGCTTTCGATGGATGCGAGGGTGAGGTCACGAAAACC
>NZ_JBQQCE010000978.1:0-823 GCF_052245645.1 Streptomyces sp. KR55
CCATTTCCCATTGCCGGTCCCAACAATGCTGTCCCCGGTGCGATCGCGGCTTTCTCTCGTAACCCCGATCAGATGGACGTGTTCTGGGTCGGCCCGGATGGTGGCGTGGGCAGCAACTTCTGGAACCTTGAGTTTGTCGCGCGAACAACTGGGGACCAACTCGACTTCGAATTTCGTCCGATCACGTTCGGCGATGGCGTTCCCGTTGGCGGCTTTGCGCATCTGACGATGTCCAAGAGTGGGAACTGTCGGTTCACGGGTCACCTCCACGATTCCGGTGCGCTCGAGTTCAATTTGCAGGTCGCCGTGGCCGTGAAGGACTCAGAAGGAATGGTCTACACACTTCAGCGTCAGGGGCATGTCTCGGGAACCTTCCAGCCTGGCTCGCGCGACGACGACTGGGACGTCTCCGTACAGAACGATCAGGTTGCACAGCGCTGGTCCCGTCTGGCGGATGGATCGACCGCTCATCTCCGTGTAGACGCCGATGGTGACCTGGTTAACCTGACCAACGCGGCTATCGGTGCCGCAGGTCTCGCCCTTGGAGTCATCTCGCTCTTCTCAGGCGGCGACAGCGGGCCGTCCGGAGGCGACCAGCCACACGGGCCGTCCTGACGCAAGGCAGCGTTCTTCGGCGCCGCGGCCGTTCGCCGTGACGGGCAAGTGATCTATACGGTGCGGGACCATTCGGCGGGGGACGGGGTGAAGCAACACCGCGAGCCGTGACCTAGGGCCTGTCCGGGGGGGCCCGGGCCAGTAACGGTGCTCGGCTCCCCCTAAACAATCATTGGATCTCTTGCATTTGAAGACGCAGAACCAGACG
>NZ_JBQQCE010000979.1:0-798 GCF_052245645.1 Streptomyces sp. KR55
AGCCACCACGACAAGGGCTACGACGACGAGGACCACGACGAGGACAAGGACTACTGAAACCAGCCGTCAAGGCACACCACGAAGAAGCAGTGACACAGAAGAGCAACACGGCCGCCCACGCGGCACCGGAAACCCCGGCCCGCCTCAATCGGGCCGGGGATTTCCGGCATTGGGTCACCCCCTCGCGGGGCGCCCAGCTCCGGATGGCTCCATGACTGTGCGGCCGACAACCCATACGTCTCGTCGTTCACTATGCGCCCAGCCACACAAGATCGCAAAGACACGCCGGGGCCCCGTCCACGCCGCCCGCAAGCCTAAGCATTCCCAGCGCCAGTTTCAACGACGCGAAACCGGCGGCCGGCACATCAGCCGACACGGCTTCGATTGCTCCATCCGGATTAGTTATCCGGAAATAGGAGTGTTGGTGTCCGGGAAGCATGCCCGGCAGCAGTCATCGTGTGAGGACCTTCCCTCCACCTGCGAGAGTGCCATGGGGCTGCTGTCCAAGATTTTCCGAAGGTCGACGAGTACGCCTGACGCCCTACTGTCACGGCGACTCGAGCAAAGCATCGCAGGTGCCGGCTACTGGGCGACGAGAATGCCCAGGGAAGCCGTGCACCTGATGCAACAAGTCCAGCTGCGCAACGTCGTGGCAGCGGCCGTCATCTTCAGCACAGGCCTCATGGCGTGGCCCCTCATCTCCCATGCCCCGCCGCTCACCGCGCAGGTGGTCCTCTCCGTACTCACAGGCGTCTCCGCACTCGCCATCGCTGCCCCACACGTCACCGGGCTGAGCGA
>NZ_JBQQCE010000980.1:0-795 GCF_052245645.1 Streptomyces sp. KR55
CGCTCGCTCACCGTCGGCCCGTCGTCACCGCAGCGTTGACATACGAACCCGTCGTTGCCCCCAGCCGCCCCCATGTGTTTGAGATTGAGCAGGGACGTTCAGGGTCGAAAGGGCGCGTTCGGGTCGCATCGGCGCGCGGCCGTTGTGGGGCCCGAGCCAGGCGGCGCTGTGCTCTCAGCTCGGAAGCCTGGGTGATCCATGGCTCGTTGCCTTGCCGACCTGCAGCGGAGCGGTGTTGGCGTCTGGTGCCGCACGCCATCAAGAGGCCGGGACATCCCTGGCTTGATCGCTTCTGGCGCGCTCGGCGGGGCCGTGAGGCGGAGCTGCGGCTTGCGCGGGTGGATGCCGCACCGCTGATGCGGATCCCACGAGCCGAATCTAGACTGGCGAAGGTGTGAAAAGTCCTGATTAGGGAGATACGCACCATGGCCAAGCGAGGCAACAAACGACGCGGCCGTAAGAAGAAGAAGGCCAACCACGGCAAGCGCCCCAACGCCTGAGCCGACCGAGCGCGCCGCCGAGGGTCCGGCGCCCTGTTCCGTTTGCTTGAAATCAAGGATGCATGACACTGGGATACACCCACCAGCGAGATCACCTGCACGATCGCTTTGCCGACGACGTGCGCGCCGACGAACCTGGCCGGGTCACCGGCTGCAGTCGCTGGGCCCTGCACCGCGGCTTCCGCACGCTCTGACGCCGGGTCACCACGCGTAACCGCCGCCGAATCGGGCTCGATGGCGGTCGCCGAGGCGATCATTCCTTACCTGACAGAGAGGGACGGGGCAGACCGAGTCG
>NZ_JBQQCE010000981.1:0-788 GCF_052245645.1 Streptomyces sp. KR55
CTGCGGGGCCAGGTGGACCGGGCCCGGGAGTTGCAGGCCACCGTCGACGCCTGGGCCCGCCCCCGCGGCGTCGGCTTCCTCACCCAGACCGCCGACGCCATCGGCACCACCGCCGCTCTCACCGAAGGCGACTACGAAGCCGCCTACCTCCACGCCATCGGCATCACACCCCCCGGCACCTTCACCCCCTACGCCCACCAAGCCCCCCGCACCCTCCTCGACCTCGTCGAAGCCGCCCTCCACACCGGCCGCACCCAACAAGCCCGCTCCCACGCCCTCGCCGCCCAAAAAGCAGACCTCCCCCACATCTCCCCCCGCCTCGCCCTCATCACCTACGGCGCCCTCGCCATGACCACCACCGACCCCACCCAAGCCGAAGCCCACTACCACCAGGCCGAAACCCACCCCGCCGCCCCCCACTTCCCCTACGAACTCGCCCGCATCCACCTCGCCCACGGCATCCACCAACGCCACACCCAAGGACGCAAAACAGCACGCCACTCACTGACCCTCGCCGCCGAAACCTTCGAACGACTGGGCGCAGCCACCTGGGCCGAACGCGCCCGAGCCGAACTGAGAGCATCGGGCCTGGCCACACGCACCACATCCGTGCACCTCACCGAACTGACCTGGCAGGAACGCCGGATCGCCGACCTCGCCGCCGGCGGCCTGACCAACAAGGAAATCGGCGAACGCATGCACCTCTCACCCCGCACCGTCAGCTCACACCTCTACCGCGTCTTCCCCAAACTCGGCATCACCTCACGCGCCGCCCTCCGCGACGCACT
>NZ_JBQQCE010000982.1:0-788 GCF_052245645.1 Streptomyces sp. KR55
GCCCGCACCAGTGCGTCCAGTTCGGCGGCGGGCTGGCGCCAGTCGAACACACCGCCCGCGGGCAGGCCGTCGTACCGACCGTGGTAGGTACGCAGGCCCAGGTCCTGCGGCGTGCGGGTGACCGTGCCGGCGGCCAGTTCGTCGACGAGTTCGGCGAAGGACTCGACGCCCGCCTCGAAGCAGGCGACGTCGAGGTCGTGCACCGTGGCCGCCGGGTCGACGGGCACCGTGCGCTGCTTGAGCACGTCGCCGGTGTCGGCCTCCAGGTGCATCACGTGCCAGGTGACGCCGTGCTGCTTGTCGCCGTCGAGGATGGCCCAGCTGGTGGCGAACAGACCCGCGTGCCTGGGCAGCGGACCGTCGTGGAAGTTGACGGGCAGCCGGGTGGGCAGGGCGAGCACCTCCTCCGGGAGCATCCGGAGGTTGGCGATGCTGAACAGGTAGTCGAAGCGCAGCGGCGCCAGCCGCTCGGCGAGGTCCGCGCCGAACGGTACGGCGGGCAGCCCCTCCCCCTCGGCCCAGTCGAGCAGCTCGGCGGAGGGGGACACCACGGCGGCCACCGTGTGTCCGCGGGCCACGAGCAGCCTGGTGCACTCGACGAGGAGGGTCTCCTCGCCGATCACGACACAGCTGAACGGCTCGGCAGTCATCGTCCGCCTCCTTCGGACTCCCCGCGCTGGGAGAGCAGTTCGGCCAGCAGCTCGTCGACGGCTGCGTCGGACAGGCCCGCGACCAGGCGCTCGGCGTCGCCGGCCGGGGCGGGTTCGGGCGCTGCGGGGGTGGTGGGC
>NZ_JBQQCE010000983.1:0-786 GCF_052245645.1 Streptomyces sp. KR55
CCATGTCGACCCCACGCGGCAGACACAGCCCCACCCGGCTCTCCCGGCCCACACCCAGACCCACCAGATACCGAGCCAGACGATTCGCCCGCGCCTCCAACTCCCCATACGTCAGCGCATCACCACCACCACGCACCGCCACCGCACCCGGAGTCCGCTCCACCCAGCCCCGGAACAGATCCAGCACCGTCCCCGCCGACACCGGCCGCCCCGTGTCGTTCCACTGCTCGACCACGCGCGAGCGCTCCGCCGGCACCAGTGCGTCGAGGTCACCCACGTGCACCTGGGGGTCGGCCGCGAACTGTTCCAGTACGCGTATCAGCCGCTCGGTCACGGCGCGGGCGGTGTCGTCGTCGAAAGCGTCGGGCCGGTAGTCCAGCCGCAGGTGCAGACCGTCGGCCGGGTTCACCCCCAGGGCGAGTGCGAAGTTGGTCGACTCCCGCATGGCGGTGTCCGCCAGGGTCAGACCTTCGGCGGACGGCGGACCGGCCGGGTCCCCCGGGTAGTTCTCGAACGCCATCAGGGTGTCGAAGGAGGCTCCCGGTCCGGCGAGCCGCTGGATCTCGGTGAGCCCGAGGTGCTGGTGGTCCAGCAGCGCGGACTGCTGCGCCTGAAGCGCCGTCAGTACATCGGCGACACTGCGCTCCGCGTCGAACGTAACCCGCACCGGCACCGTGTTGAGGAACAGACCGAGCATGTCCTCCATACCCGGCAGCTCCGCCGGCCGACCCGCCACCGTCGCACCGAACACCACATCACGCCGGCCCGCCAACTGCCCCACCACCA
>NZ_JBQQCE010000984.1:0-779 GCF_052245645.1 Streptomyces sp. KR55
TTGACGGCATCGCGGCGTACTGGTTGGTGAGTGCTGTCAGCGTGCCGTAGTCCGGCTGGGAGAAGTCCTGGACACCGTGGACGGTGTCGACGATGCCGAGGTCCGGCATCAGGCGGGGCGGGGCGAGGGGGTAGGCCCAGAAGCCGACGAGCGCGAGGAGTGTGGTCAGGCCCAGGGTCGACCGGCCCCAGCGGTAGTCGACCGGGCGGCGCCAGTAGAGGACGCCGAGGACGGTCAGCGGGACGACGAAGTGGAAGGACGTGTAGTAGAAGTCGAAGAACTGCCGCAGCCAGTCGATCTTGACGACCGCGTGGTTGGCCCAGTGCTCGATGTCGAGGTGCAGGATCCGCTCGAGGGAGAGGATCTGCTCGCCGTGGTGCTCAGCACGCTCCCTGCCCCCGGAGATCGTGCCGCCCGTCGCCGCCAGCCGGACCTGGGAGTACGCGGCGTAGGTGACGCGTATGAGGAGCAGTTCCAGCAGGAGGTTCGGGCGGCCGAGGACCCGGCGCAGGAACGGCAGCAGCGGGATGCGCTGCCAGCGGGCCGGGACCGGCGGCGCGTACTGCGTGGGGATCGGGGAGCGGTAGTACGGCGACGTACGCGACAGGAACGGTACGACCGTGGCGGCGGCGATCGCCGCGAGCAGGACGACGTTGTCGCGCAGCGGGTGGAGGGCGGCCATGTTCGGCAGGATCATCTTCGCCGGGAGCGTCATGACCACGACCACAGCCACCGGCCACACCAGCCGGTCGGAGGCCCGTTTGCCGACCCGGCCGACG
>NZ_JBQQCE010000099.1:0-25381 GCF_052245645.1 Streptomyces sp. KR55
TCATTGTCCTGACACTCGTCGGACTCGCCGTGCTGGACTGGCGGTTCCTGCTCGCCGTACTGCTGGCCGTGCCGGTCCAGGTGCTGTCCGTGCGCTGGTACGTGCGCCGGGCCGCACCCGTGTACGCCGAGCACCGAGTGGCCACCGGCGCGCTCCAGCACCAGCTCCTCGACAGCGTCGGCGGCGTCCGCACCGTACGCGCCTTCCGGCTCAACCGCGTGCACGCAGACCTCCTGGAGCAGCGGTCGAGGTCGGCCGTCGACCTCGCGCTGCGCGGCATTCACACGGTGACCGGGTTCTTCTCCCGGCTCAACCTCGCCGAGTTCATCGGGCTGTCGGGGGTGCTGGTCACCGGTTTCATGCTGGTCGAGGGCGGCTCGGTGAGCATCGGCACGGCGACCGCGGCGGCCCTGTACTTCCACAGCCTGTTCAACCCGGTCAACGCCGCGCTGTTCCTCCTCGACGACGCCCAGTCGGCGGGCGCCAGCCTCGCCCGCCTGGTCGGCGTGTCGAACCTCGCCGGCGAACCGGAGCCCGACGGCCGGGCCGTACCGGTGGACGGCTCGGTCAAGGTCTCCTCACTCGCCTACCACTACGTGTCCGGCCACCCGGTGCTGCGCGACGTCGACCTGGAGGTGGGCAGCGGGGAACGGGTCGCCCTGGTGGGGGCGAGCGGAGCCGGCAAGACCACCCTCGCCAAGCTGATTGCGGGTATCCACCAGCCGTCCGGCGGCACGATCACGCTGGGCGGCGTCGACGCCGGGGAGCTCGGCCCCGCGGGCGTCCGCCGCGCCGTGACGCTCATCAGCCAGGAGGTCCACGTCTTCGCCGGATCGCTGGCCGAAGACCTGCGGCTGGCCCGGCCGGAGGCCACCGATGAGGAACTGCGGGCGGCCCTGGCGACGGTGGGGGCCCTGGAATGGGCTCAGGCACTGCCCGACGGGCTGGCCACGGTCGTCGGCGAGGGCGGCCACCGGCTGACGGTGTCCCAGGCCCAGCAGCTGGCACTGGCCCGCCTCGTCCTCGCCGACCCGCCGATCGCCATCCTGGACGAGGCCACCGCCGACGCGGGCAGCGCCGGCGCCCGCGTCCTGGAGACCGCCGCCCTGAAAGCACTGGAGGGCCGCACAGGTCTGACGGTGGCGCATCGCTTGCCCCAGGCAGCGACAGCCGACCGCGTCGTCGTCCTCGACGAGGGCCGGGTCGTCGAGACCGGCACCCACGAGGAACTGGCCGCGGCGGGCGGGCGGTACGCCGCACTGTGGGCGGCGTGGGCAGACAGCCGGCAGGGGGCGGAGGGCGGAGCGGAGCAACGACTCCGGTGAGTTGCCGCCCGACGTCGGCGCGTCGCGCCGACATCAAGAGAGTGCCGTGCATCGCCTGAGGTCGGCGCTCCTGGTCCCTGCGCGGAAACTCTGGCGCACAAGAGGCAGGACATGCGGGACGCTCTACGCATGACCGTTGATATGGAAGAGCTCAACAGGCTGGCGGTACCTGGCCTGGAGGCTCTGACCACGCTGCTGGTCCGGGGAGTCGCGGACCACGCTCCTGCGCCGCCCTGCACCGACAGGCCGCCGCCGTAGTCACCCTGCACAGCAAGGGGCTTGGCCCGAGACCGCGCCCAATCGGCGCCTGATGGTCGAGTACGTCGCCCACCTCCAGTGGCTCGTCCGGGACGGGGACGACGCGGAGGCCGCCGACGCCGTTCGGGACGCGGTCATACCGAGCAACCCCGGCCAATCACTACGCCCAGACGAACGCCCTTGCCGAACGGCTCGGCGGCGGGCTGCTCGAGTCCTGTCTCGGAGAGACGCAGCTCTCGCATGCCACTCTCACGGCGGCCGGGTGCTTCAACCGGGTGTCGGACGACGCCCTTGAGCCGGCTGGTCTGGCCGGCGCCGTGGGCGAATGACAGATGGCCGCCGCCGGAGAGTCGATCTACGCCTCTCCGACGACGGCGACGGCCTGTCGGCCGGATCAGCCCTGCTGGGCGATCAGGCTCGCCGGGCGCAGGTCGGTCCAGTGGGACTCGACATAGGCGAGGCAGGCTTCGCGGGTGTCCTCACCGAAGGCGGCACGCCACCCGGCCGGTACCTCGGCGAAGGACGGCCACAGCGAGTGCTGGTTCTCGTCGTTGACCAGGACCAGGAAGCGGCCCTGCGGGTCCTCGAACGGGTTGGTGGTCATGCGTCGTCACTCCTTGTGGACATGGCGGTGAACAGCTCCGACAGCGGCTGTTCCGGGTCGGCTGCAACGGTCTGCAGCAGCCTGTGAAGTTCGTCGGCCAAGCGCCTGGCCTTCGCGGTTCCGAACAGGGCGGTCGAGTGGATGAGTTCGCAGTGCACCGGCCCCTCGCCCTGCGGCTCGTAGAAGCTGAGCGTCAGCTCGGCACGCACCGATCCGGTCGGTACGGCGTGGAAGGAGCCCATGCCGCCCTCCAACTGCCCGAAGTCGGCCTGCTCATGGTGGATCACCATGACCTGGGGGCCCCGCGGCGGCATGCCGGTCGCCCGTACGACCTCCTCGAACGGGACCTCCTGACGGTCCAGGGCACTCAGCGTGGTCTCCCGCACGCGGGACAGCAGCTCCGCGAACGTCGGGTCGCCCGCCGTGTCGGTGCGCAGTACCACCGTGTTGAGGAAGCAGCCCACCAGGTCGGCCAGTTGGTCGTCGGTGCGCCCGGCGACCATCGTGCCGATGGGCAGGTCGGTACCCGCGCCGTGCGCGGTGAGCAGCGCCGCCAGGGCCGAGTGGAGCACCATGAACATGCTGGTGCCGGTCGCCCGGGCCAGGTCGTCCACGGCCGCGTGCAGCTCATCGTCCAGGACGAAGCCCACATGGCCGCCGCCCGGCGAGGAGGAGCGTGCGCTGCCGTCCGCCGGGAGGGCCAGCTGGGCCGGTACGTCCTTCAGCGTCTGCCGCCAGTACGCCAGTTGCTGGGCGCCCCGGCTCTCCGGGTTGCTGAGATCGCCCAGCACCTTGCTCGCCCAGTGCGTGTAGTCCGCGTACGAGACCGGCAGCGGCTCCCACTCAGGTGCCCGGCCCTGCGTACGGGCCGCGTACGCGGTGGTGAGGTCACGGAAGAGCGGCACTACGGACCATTCGTCCACGGCCAGGTAGTGCGTGGTCAGCAGCAGCGCCTGTTCGCCGTCCTCAGCGGACAGCAGGTGGGACCGCAGCGGTACCTCCCGCTCCAGCCCCGGTGTGCCGGCGGCCAGTTCGGCCAGGCGGGCGTCCAGGTCCGCGCAGTCCTCCCGTCGCAGGGTCGGTTGCTCCGCGGTCCGCCCGAACACCGCGCCCTCGCGCTCCTCAAAGGCAGTACGCAGGGGTTCGTGGCGCGTTGCCACATCCGCCAGCGCCGCGGACAGCGCTTCCGCGTCCAGTCCGCCCGGCGAGCGCAGCACCAGCGCGTGGTCGAAGGCCGGGTTGCGGCGGTACGCCTCCCACTGCCGGCGCTGGACCGGGGCCACCGCCCACGTTTCCTCACGGTTCTCGACCGGACGCAGGGCCGGACGGGCCTTGGCCGCGCCCTCCAGCTTGGCCTCGATACCGGCGACCGTCAGCGCGTCGAAGACGTCCCGGATGCTCAGCTCGACGTCGAACTCGGCGCGGATACGGCCCAGGAGCCGCATGGAGGCCATGGAGTGGCCGCCGAGTGCGAAGAAGTTGTCGTGCACGCCGACGCTGTCCAGCTTCAGGATCTCGCAGAACAGCTCGGCGAGACGGGCCTGTGTCTCGGTGGCCGGCCGGGCGTCCCCGGTCATCGCGGACCAGTCCGGTGCGGGCAGTGCCCTGCGGTCCAGCTTGCCGTTGGGGGTCAGCGGCAGCGGGCCGTCCAGCGGCACGATCAAAGCCGGAACCATGTACTCGGGCAGCTGCCCGCCCACATGGGCGCGCAGCTCCAGCGGGTCGAGGTCCCCCGCCTCGGGGACCGCGTAGCCGACCAGGCGGACGATGTCGCCGTCGCGGTCGGGCACCACGGTGGCCTGGGCCACCGACGGGTGCGAGGTCAGCGCCGCCTCGATCTCGCCCAGCTCGATCCGGAAGCCCCGCACCTTCACCTGGGTGTCGACCCGGCCGAGGAAGTCGAGGTTGCCGTCCGCCCGCCACCGCGCGCGGTCGCCGGTACGGTACATGCGGCTGCCGGGCGGGCCGTACGGGTCCGCGACGAACCGCTCCGAGGTCAGGGCGGCCTTGCCGAGGTAGCCGCGGGCGAGGCCGCGACCGGAGACGTAGAGCTCCCCGACCACCCCCGGCGGCACGGGCCGCAGGTGCTCGTCCAGGACGTAGGCACGGGTGTTGGGGTCCGGCCGGCCGATCGGCACCCGGCCGGCCGGGCGGCCGCCGTGCTGCCGGGAGGGCCACAGCGTGGAGTTGACCGTCGCCTCGGTGAGACCGTACGCGCAGATCAGGTGGGCGGTGGTGCCGAAGCGCTCGAACAGGTCCGGCGGCACCGTCTCGGTGCCGACCAGGACGGTGGACCCCTCGGGCAGCTCGCAGCCGGGCGGCAGGGCCGACACGAGGGACGGCGGCAGGATCATGTGGGTGATCCGCTGGTCCGCGAGGAAGTCCGTGAGCGCCGGTCCCGCGACCCGGGCCTCGTCGGTGATGAGGACGAGGCGTCCGCCGTGGCACAGGGCCATCGACAGCTCGAAGACGAAGACGTCGAAGCCGATGGACGCGAACTGCAGCACCCGGCTGTCGCGTTGCAGGCCCATACGGTCGACGGCGGTGGCGACCAGGCTGGAGATGCCCTCGTGCGGGACGACGACGCCCTTGGGGCGGCCGGTCGAACCGGACGTGTAAATCACGTACGCGGCCTGGTCCAGGGCGACCGGGTCGCCCTCCACCGGGGACTCGGGCAGCCGGTCGAGTTCAGTGGTCGTCTGCGGGGCGTCCAGCAGCACCACTGGTGTGCCTGCCACGCCTGGGATCTTCCCGGCCACCGGTTCGGTACCGACGACCAGCGCCGTGCCGGCGTCTTCGATCATGTAAGCGAGGCGGTCGGCGGGGTGGGCCAGGTCAAGCGGCAGGAACGCGGCGCCCAGCTTCAGCGTGGCCAGCACCGTGGCGACCATGTCGACCGACCGTGGCACGGCCACACCCACCACGCTCTCGGCGCCGACACCGCGTGCGGCGAGGAGCCGGGCGATGCGGTTGGAGCGGGCGTCCAACTGTGCGTACGTGACCGAGCGGGACCGCTCCACCACGGCGACCGCGTCGGGCTGCTCGGCGAGCCGCTGGGCGAACAGGGCGGGCAGGGACGCCTCGTCCACCTCGCGTGCGGTGGCGTTGAAGCCCTCCAGGACCTGCCGCCGCTCGTCGTCGGAGAGGATCTCCGCCTGCGAGACGGGCCGCTCGGGCGCGGCGACGAGGGCGACGACGAGTCTGCGCAGCCGGTCGCCGATCCGCTCGGCGGTCTCGTGGTCGAACAGCTCGGTCGCGAACTCCAGACGGCAGGCGAGGGAGCCCGCGTCGCCGTCGGCGGCCAGGTGCTCGGTGAAGCTGAACACCAGGTCGAACTTGGCGGAGCTGATCCGGAACGGCACGTACTCCACGCGCAGTCCGGGCAGTTCCAGGCCCTCGCCGGTGCGGGCGTGGTAGCCGACCATCACCTGGAACAGCGGGTTGCGGGAGAGGGACCGGGTCGGGTTGAGCTTCTCCACGACCGACTCGAACGGGACGTCCGCGTGGGAGAACGCGGCCAGGTCGGTCTCCCGGACCCGGGCCAGCAGTTCGCTGAAGCTCGGGTCGCCGCCAAGGTCCGTGCGCAGCACGAGCGTGTTGACGAAGAAGCCGACCAGATCGTCAAGCGCCTCGTCGCTCCGCCCGGCGATGGGCGCGCCCAGGGGGATGTCCGTCCCGGCGCCCATGCGGTGCAGCAGGGCTGCGACGGCCGCGTGCACGACCATGAACATGCTGGCGCCGGTCTCGCGGGCGAGCCGCTTCAGCCCCTCGTGGACGTCGGCGTCGAACTCGATGTCCAGCTCGGCGCCGGAGAACGCCGGACGTGCGGGCCGGGGGCGATCGGCGGGCAGCTCCAGCTCCTCGGGCGCGCCGTCCAGCGTCGTACGCCAGTACTCCAGCTGCCGGGCGGCCAGGTTGCCCGGGTCGGCGGCGTCGCCGAGCAGCCGTTGCTGCCACAGCGCGTAGTCGGCGTACTGGACGGGCAGCCGCTCCCAGTCGGGGGCCTCGCCGGTGTCGAGGCGCGCGGCGTAGGCGGTGGCGAGGTCGCGCAGGAAGGGCCGGTCCGACCATTCGTCGGTGGTGATGTGGTGCAGCAGCAGGACGACGACGTGGTCGGCGGGTGCCAGCTCCACGATCGTGGCGCGCAGGGGCAGTTCGACGGCGAGGTCGAACGGCCGGTTGACGGCCTGGTCCACGATGCCAGGCACCTCGTCCTCGGAGCCGCTGACGTGCTCCACCACCGGGTGCGCCTGCTCGGCGGGCAGGACGCGCTGGAACACCTGGCCGTCGCGCTCGGCGAAGACCGTCCGCAGCGCCTCGTGACGGGCCGTCACGTCGGCCAGTGCCCTGCGCCACGCGTCCTTGTCGAGGGCACCGCGCAACCGCATCACCAGCGGGAAGTTGTACGCGGCCGAGGTGCACTCGATCTGCTGGATGACCCACAGCCGCTGCTGGGCGTGGGAAAGCGGCAGCTCCTCGGGGCGCTCCCCTGCCGTCAGCGCGGGGCGGGCGGCGGTGTCCGAGCGGGCCGCACGCTCCACCAGCTCGGCGACGGTCGGCGCCTCGAACAGGTCCCGGATCGCCAGTTCGGCGTCGAGAGCGGTGCGGGCGCGGCTGACCAGGCGGGTGGCCAGCAGGGAGTGGCCGCCCAGGTCGAAGAAGTCGCTGTCGATGCCGACGCTGCCCTCGGGCAGCCCGAGCACCTCCGCGAAGAGCGCGCAGAGCGTCTCCTCCTGCGGCGTGCGCGGCGGGCGGCTGGTGCCGGTGCCGCCGAAGTCCGGGGCGGGCAGCGCCTTGACGTCTAGCTTGCCGTTGACGGTCAGCGGCAGCGTCTCCACGGGGACCAGCGCGGCGGGGACCATGTAGTCCGGCAGACCGGCCTTCAGGTGGTCGCGCAGCCGCTGGAGCAGGTCCTCGCCCGCTTCCGTGCCGTCCTCCGGTACGAAGTACCCCACCAGGCGCTTGGTCCCCGCGGTCTCGTTCACGACCACCGCGGCGTGGGCCACCTCCGGGTGCGAGGACAGCGCCGTGGAGATCTCGCCCAGCTCGATCCGGTAGCCGCGGATCTTCACCTGGTCGTCGGTGCGGCCGAGGAAGTCCAGCAGGCCGTCCGGCCGCTGCCGTACGAGGTCGCCCGTGCGGTACATCCGCTCACCGGGCTCGCCGAACGGGTCGGCGACGAACCGCTCGGCAGTGAGGCCGGGCCGGTCGTGGTAACCGCGGGCCAGGCCGGTGCCGGCGATGTACAGCTCGCCGGGGCAGCCTGGCGGGACGGGCCGCAGCATCGCGTCGAGCACATAGGCGCGGGTGTTGCGGATGGGCAGGCCGACGGTGGGTGTCGCGCTGTCGGTGGTGGAGCCGCCGAGCGTGTTGATCGTGTACTCGGTCGGCCCGTACAGGTTGTAGCCGTAGGTGCCCTCGGTGCGGCGCAGCGTGCTCCACACCGTGTCGGACACAGCCTCGCCGCCGAGCAGGACGAGGGCGGGCCGGTGCTTCCCGGCCGTCTCGTCCCGGTCGAGCAGGCCCTCCTCGATGAGCAACTGGGCGTACGTCGGGGTCACGTTGACCACGTCGACGCGGTGCCGGTCGCAGTAGGCCACCAGGGCCTCGGCGTCGCGGCGCAGCTCCTCGTCGCAGACGTGCACCTCGTGTCCCTCGACGAGCCAGAGCAGCTCCTCCCAGGACATGTCGAAGGCGAAGGACACGGTGTGCGCGATGCGCAGCCGCCGCCCGCCCGCCGAGGCGATGGCCGGGTCGAAGATCTCCTTCTGGTGGTTGAGCTGCATGTTCGTCAAGCCCCGGTACGGGGTGACGACGCCCTTGGGGCGGCCGGTCGAGCCGGAGGTGTAGATGACATACGCCGGGTACTCCAGGCGGTCCGATACGTCGTGCGCGAAGGCCGGGCGCTCGGCGTCCGTGATCTCCTCGCCCGGAAGCGCGGCCAGTTCGGCGGCCACGGACTCGTCGTCCAGGAGGAGTTCGGGCGCGACGGGACCGTCCTCCCCGCGCAGGGTCGGAGCGACGGCCGTGGTGGACACCAGGCACAGCGGGCCGGTGTCCTCGACCATCAGCCGCAGCCGGTCGGCCGGGTGGTCCAGGTCCAGCGGCAGGTAGGCGGCACCCGTGCGCAGGACGGCGAACAGCGCGGCCACCATGTCGATGGACCGGGGCAACGCGAGGGCGACCACCTTCTCCGGGCCCGCGCCCCGTGTCAGCAGCAGCCGGGCGATCCGATTGATGTGCGCGTCCAACTCCGCGTACGTGAGCGCGCGCTCGCCGAAGACCAGGGCCACCGCGTCCGGCGTGCGGGCGACCTGGGCCGTGAGCATGTCCGCGATGGTCTCGTTGGGCACGGGCTCGCGGCTGCCGGCCCACTCGGCGGTCAGGGACTCCCGCTCGCCGGGCAGCAGCAGGTCCAGGGATCCGACGCGCGTGGTCAGGTCGCCGACGAGCCGCTCGACGAGGGCGCCGAAGCGGTCCAGCGTGGCCTCGGCCCGCTCGTCGTCGACCAGGTCGGGCCGGTACTCCAGCTTGGCCTGGACGGTCTCCGCCGGGTTGACGATCAGCGTCATCGGGTAATGGGTCGCGTCCACGCTGCCCACGCCCGTGATGCCGTGCCGCTCGGTCAGCCGCGTGAAGGCGCCCTCGTCGGCGAAGTTCTGCAGGACGTACAGCGTGTCGAAGAGCGTCGGGTGACCGCCCACGCGCTGGAGTTCGGCGAGGCCCAGGTACTCGTGGTCCATCAGGGGAACCCGCTCCGCCTGGATGCGGCGCAGCAGGTCACCGACCGGCTCCGCCGGGTCGAGGGTGATCCGCTGGGGCACGGTGTTGAGGAACATGCCGATCGTGCCGTCCACACCCGGCACTTCGGCCGGGCGGCCCGCGACGGTGGCGCCGAACACCACGTCATCGCGGCCGACGGTGGAGGACAGCACGAGCGCCCAAGCGGCGGACAGGACGGCGTTGAGAGTGAGCCCGTGTTCGCGGGCCGACGAGCGCAGCCGGTCACTCAGTGCGCGGCCGAGGCTGAGGGTGCGGCGGCGGGGGATGGTCGGCTCGTCACCGCGCTCGCGGGCGACGAGCGTCGGCTCGTCCAGCCCGGCCAGGGCCCGCCGCCAGCTCTCGCGGGCCGCGTCGAAGTCCCGGTCGGCGAGCCAGCTCAGGTAGTCCCGGTAGCTGCCGGGAGCGGGCAGGGCGCTGTCGTCGCCGGCCGCCGCGTACAGCTCCAACAGCTCGTCGAGGAAGAGGGACTGGGACCAGCCGTCCCACGCGACGAGGTGGTGGCTGAGCATCAACCGGTCGGTCGTGTCGGTGAGCCGGATCAGGGTGAGCCGGAACAGCGGGGGCGCGGCCAGGTCGAACCGCTGCCGCCGGTCGGTGTCGGATATCTCCGCCAGCCGTGCCTGCCGCTCGTCCTCGGTCAGGCCGGTGAGGTCGACCTCGGTGAGCGGGAGGGGCAGGTCGGCGGCCCGGGCGACGAACTGGACCGGCTCGGGCAGGCCGTCGCTGGTGATACCGGCGCACAGGCTCGGGTGGCGGCGCAGCAGGGTCGCGCAGGCGGCGCGCATCCGGTCGGCGTCCAGCCGGTGGCCGAAGTCGAAGGTGTCCTGCGCGGTGTAGACGTCGAGGGCTGAGGTGTCGTAGCTGGCGTGGAAGTAGATGCCTTCCTGCAACGGCGACAGCGGCCAGATGTCGGCGACGGGCGCCGGGCTGACCTGCTCGATCCGGTCGATGTCGGCCTGGGTGAGGGTGACCAGCGGCACGTCCGACGGGGTGAGGGACGGCGCGGCACCGGGCGTCCCGGTACGGACGACGAGCTCGCGCAGGGCGTCCGCCCAGGCACGGCCGAGGGCCTGCACGTCCTCGGCCGTGAGCACGTCGCCCTCCGGCCAGGTCCAGGTGGCCCGCAGCTCGGGGCCCTGCGGGGTGTCCGCGCAGACGGCGTTGACCTGGAGCGGGTACGGCAGGGCGAGGTCGGCGTCGGGCTCGACGCACAGCGCGTCCGACTCGACGGCCGGCGCCCAGTCGCTGCTCTGCTCGGCGGGGAGGCGGCCGAAATAATTGAACAGCACCTGGGCGGTGGAGAGTTGGGCGAACACCGGGGCGAGCTGCGGGTTGAGGTAGCGCAGCATGCCGTACCCGGCACCGGAGTCGGGGGCGGACCGCACGGACTCCTTGACCTGCTTGAGCGTGTCGAGCGGGTCGGCGGCGACAGCGGGCAGGCGTACGGGGTGGAGGCTGGTGAACCAGCCGACGGTGCGCGACAGGTCGGCGTCGGTGCCGTCGCGGCCGTGCCGCTCAAGGTCGACCAGCAGGTCGCCGTCGGGGGCCGAACCGCCGTGTGCGCGCCAGCGGGTGACAGCCAGCCGCAGCGCGGCGAGCAGGACCTCGGTGACATCGGCGCCGGCCGCAGCGGGCACAGCGGTCAGCAGCGCCCGGGTCTCCTCGGCGGGCAGGGTGACGAGGTGTTCCCGTGCCGCGCCGGACGTGCCGGTGCGGCCGGCTGCGGGCAGCAGTTCGGCGCCGGGGGCCAGGGTCTGGGCCCAGTACGGCAGTTCGGCCTGCCGCTGCGGCGAGGTGGCCTGCTCGGCGACCTTGCGGGCGAAGCCGCGCAGGGAGGTGGGGACCGGTTCGAGGGTCGGCCGCTCACCCCGTACGACGGCGTCCCAGGCGGCGGCCAGGTCGCCGAGGAGGATCCGCCAGGACACACCGTCGATCACCAGGTGGTGAACGACCAGCAGCAGCCGTCCGGGACGGTGCGTACCGGCGTCGAACCACACGGCCTGCACCATCACCCCGTTGTCGGGGTCGAGGCGGTTCGCGGCGGCGTCGGACTCGTCGCCGATGGCCGCCCGCAGAGCGGCGTCATCGAGGTCCCGTACGTCGACGCGGCGGAGCAGCGCGGCGGCATCGACCGTGCCCGGGGCGGTGGTCTGGGCGGACCACAGCGCCGGGATGGCCGGGCCGAGGTCCATACGGGTGAGGGTGAGCCGCAGGCCGTCGTGGTGGTCGAGGACCGCCTGGAGGACCCGGGTCAGCTTCTCGGTGTCGGCGCCGGCGGGGGCCTGCAGCAGCATCGACAGGTTGAAGCGGTTGATCGTGCCGCCGTCCTCGCGGAGCTGGTGGACGATCGGCAACAGCGGCACATCACCGACGCCGTCGGAGGCGGCGGCCTCGGCCGGGGCGCTGTGCTCCGTGCCGGTGCCGGTGAGGGTCGCCGCCAGAGCAGCCGGGGTGCGGTGCTCGAAGACGTCACGCGGGGTCACCGCCAGGCCCGCCTTGCGGGCGCGGCTGGAGACCGCCATCGACAGGATGCTGTCGCCGCCGAGGACGAAGAAGTCCTCGTCCGCCTCGACGGCGTCAATGCCGAGGACTTCGGCGAAGATGGCGCACAGCTGCCGCTCGCGGCCCTCGCGTGCGACAGCGGTACGACTCTGCAGCCTGCGTGCCTCGGGGGCGGGCAGCGCCTTGTGGTCGACCTTGCCGCCGGGGGTGAGCGGCAGCGCGTCCAGCCGTACGAAGTGGCTGGGCAGCATCGGTGCGGGCAGCGAACCACTCAACGCGGCCCGTACGGCCTCGATGTCGAAGTTGGCGCCGGCGGCCGGGACGAGGTAGGCCACCAGTTGCTTGACTCCCCGCTCGTCGTCGCGGGCCACGACCGCGACCTCGCCGACGGCCGGCTCGTCGCGCAGCCGGGCCTCGATTTCCCCGAGCTCCACCCGGTTACCCCTGATCTTGACCTGGTGGTCGGTGCGCCCCAGATAGGTGAGCACACCGTCTCCACCGAACTGAACGATGTCTCCGGTGCGGTACATCCGCTCCCCCGGACCGCCGAACGGATCGGCGACGAAACGCTCCGCGGTCAGCGCGGCGCGCCCGTGATAGCCGCGGGCCAGCTGCGCGCCCGCGATGTACAGCTCGCCCGGCTCACCCTCCGCGACCGGGCGGAGGCAGCGGTCGAGGACGTAGAGGCGGGTGTTCCACACGGGTCGCCCGATGGGCACCGAACCCCGGTCCTGGAGGCCGGAACCGGCCTCCCAGCTCGTGACCTGGATGACGGCCTCGGTCGGGCCGTACACGTTGAACAGCGGAACGCCGGTACGCTCCCGCCAGCGCCGGGCCAGCGGCACGGGCAGCGCCTCGCCGCCGCTGAAGGCGCGGCGCAGGGTGGTCCACCACTGTCCTGCCTCGTCCTCGGCGAGCAGGGCGCCGTACAGCGAGGGCACGAGATCGAGGCTGGTGACCTGCTCGCGGCGGATGAGCTCGATGAGGTACGCGGGGTCGCGGTGCCCGTCCGGCCGGGCGATCACGACGGTGCCGCCGGTGAGCAGCGGGGTGAAGATCTCCAGGACGGACGGGTCGAAGCTGGTCGAGTACTGGTGCAGGACCCGCTCCCCTGGTCCGTAGCCGAACTGCTCAGCGGTCCAGGCGAGTTGGCCGACGACTGCGCGGTGGGGCACGATCACGCCCTTGGGGCGGCCGGTGGAGCCGGAGGTGTACATCATGTACGCGGCGCTGTCCGGGTGGACCGGCACGGCCACCGTCGTCTCCGGTGCAGCGGCCGTCTCCTCGCCGAGTACCACGTGCGCAACGCCCTCAAGCTCGGGCAGCCGGGTCCGGGACGCGGCGGTGACGACGACGGTCCGCGCCCCGGAGTCGGTGAGCATGTAGCGCACCCGGTCGGCCGGGTAGTCGACGTCGACCGGCAGGTAGGCCGCGCCCGTCTTGAGTACGCCGAGCAGGGCGACGACCGTCTCGGCCGAACGAGGCACGGCGACGGCGACGACGGACTCGGGCGTCACACCCTGGGCGAGCAGCCGGTGCGCCAGCGCCTCGGCCCGGGCGTCCAGTTCGGCGTACGTGGTCCGCCCGACCTCGTGGACCAGTGCGGTCGCGTCTGGCGAGCGGTGGGCCTGCCGGGCGAAGGCCGCGTGCACGGTGTCGTCGGGCAGGGCGTGGACGGCGCCGGTCAGCCGGTCGAGGGTGGCGTGCTGCTCGCCGGCCGGGAGTGTGGCGAGCCGGGCGACCGGGCGGAACGGGTCGGTGACGAGCTGGCCGAGCAGCCCCTTGAGACGGTCGGCGAACCGGCGGGCCGCCGCCGCGTCGAGGCGGGCCGGGTCGTGGTCGAGTCGCAGCCGGAGCCGTTCGCCGGGCAGGACGGTGAGGGCCAGCGGATAGTGGACGGCGTCGCGGATGTGCGAGCCGGTGATGCGGACCTGTCCCGTCGGATCGGACGGCTCGCCCGCGTCGGGCAGATTCTCCACGACGACCAGCGCCTCGAACAGGTCGCCGCGCCCCACGGCCCGCTGGATCTGAGCGAGCCCCACGTGCTGGTGGTCCAGCAGCTCCGCCTGCTCGTCCTGGAAGCGCGCGAGGACGTCCACGAGCGACTGCTCGGGACGCCACCGCAGCCGCGCGGGAAGCGTGTTGATGAGGAGGCCGACCAGGGTCTCGACGTCCTCGACGGCGGCCTGGCGGCCCGAGACGGTGGTGCCCAAGACCACGTCGCGGGAGCCGACGACATCGCCGAGCAGCAGGCCGAAACCGCCCTGGACCACGCTGCTCAGCGTCAGCCCCAGCTGCCGGGCCCGGGCCGCGAGGTCAGCGGTCTCATCAGTGGACAGCTCCACGGTGATCGTGCCCGTACAACGCTCCCCCGTGTCCGCCCCGGCTACGGGCAGCCGGGTCGGGCCGTCGAAGTCGGCGAGCGCCGCGCGCCACGCACCCAGTGCACCGTCGGTGTCGCGGGAGGCGAGCCAGCCCGCGTACGCCCGGTACGCCGGGTCCTCCTGCGGCCTCTGCACCTCGGCCTGGCCGGGCCGGTAGCCGTTCAGCAGCCCACGCATGAGCAGCGACACCGACCAGCCGTCCACCACGATGTGATGCAGTGTCAGCACGAGCTGGGAGCGCTCGGCGCCGTACCGGATCAGCGCGGCCCGCAGCAGGGGCGGCACGGCCAGGTCGAATCCGGCCGCCCACTCCTCCCGCGCGACCTCGACGGCGGCAGCGGCCTGCCGCTCGGCGTCCAGACCGGACAGGTCGGCGTAACGCCAGGGCAGCTCGACCCGCTCGCCGATGAGCTGGACGATTCTGCCGTCCGGGAGCTGGTGGAAGGCGGCGCGCAACAGCGGGTGGCGGTCGAGGAGGCGCTGTACGGCGGCTCGCAAGGCCGCGGGGTGGACGTCACCGGCGAGGTCGACGGTGTCCTGCACGGTGTAGCCGTCGGCGCCGCCCTCGTCGACGGAGGCGTGGAAGTAGAAGCCCTCCTGGAGCGGCGTGGCCGGGACGGCGTCGACGAGGTCCGGGACAGCCGCGACGCACTCGGCACGCTCGGCCTCGCTCAGCGCGACGAGCAAGAAGGGAGCAGGCAGGTGCCCGCTCCGGCCCTTCGCAGCGCCCTCCCTGCCGCTGTCTCCGGCGAGCCGCGCCAGCGCCGCGACCGTGCGGTGACGGAACACCTCGCGCGGGCTGATGGCGTACCCGGCCTCCCGGGCGCGGCCCACGAGCTGGATGGCGACGATACTGTCACCGCCCAGCTCGAAGAAGCTGTCGTGGACGCCGATCGACGGCAGGCCCAGCACCTGAGCGAACAGCCTGGCGAGCGCGGTCTCGGCGGGGGTGGTGGGTTTGTCGTCGCCGGCCATCGCGGTCCATTGCGGCTCGGGCAGGGCACGGCGGTCGAGCTTGCCGTTCGGGGTGAGCGGCAGGGGGCCGTCGAGGCGGACGAGGGCGGACGGGACCATGTAGTCCGGCAGCGTGTCCGCGATCCGGGTACGCGCCTCCGCCACGGCGGCGTCAGCGTCCGTACCGGCTTCAGCCACGAGGTAGGCGACGAGCCGCTTGACGTTCCGGTGGTCCTCGCGGACGAGGACGGCGGCCTGGGCGATACCAGGGCAGGCCATGAAGGCGCTCTCGATCTCCCCCGGCTCGATGCGATGGCCGCGGATCTTGATCTGGCCGTCCGCCCGGCCGAGGAACTCGAGGTTGCCGTCCGTGGTCCAGCGCACCCGGTCGCCCGTGCGGTACATGCGTGCGCCCGGCTCGGCGCCGAACGGGTCGGCGACGAAGCGCTCCGAGGTGAGCCCCGGTCGGCCCAGGTACCCGCGGGCGAGGCCGCGCCCGGCGACGTAGAGCTCGCCCTCGGCTCCGACCGGAACCGGGCGGAGGGCCGAGTCGAGCACGTAGACGCGGGTGTTGGGGTCGGGGACGCCGATGGGCGCGGCGCCGGGCCGGTCGGGGTCGGCGATCCACAGGGTGGAGTTGACGGTCGCCTCGGTGAGCCCGTAGGCGACGACGACCTGCAGCCGCCCCGACCAGCGGGCGATCAGCTCGCTGGGGACCGCCTCGGTACCGACGATCAGCACAGCCCCGTCGGGAAGTTCGCAGTCCTGCGGCAGCGCCGAGACGAGCGACGGCGGCAGGATCATGTGGGTGGCGCGGTGCCGTGCGATGTAGTCGGTGAGGGCGGGACCGGCGACACGGCGCTCCGTCGGTACGACGATGATCCGGCCGCCGACACAGAGCGACATGATCAGGTCCCAAACCGTCACGTCGAAGCCGACGGACGCGAACTGCACCACCCGGCTGTCGGCGGTGATGCCGATGCGGTCGGTGGCGGTGGCGATCAGGCTGCCGACACCGTCGTGCGAGACCACGACGCCCTTGGGGCGGCCGGTGGAGCCCGAGGTGTAGATGATGTACGCGGCCTGGTCCAGGGCGATGGTGAGGCCCAGGTCGGCGGGGTCCAGGGCGGCCAACTCGCCGGTCGTGGACGGCTCGTCCAGCAACACCCGCTCGACACCGGGCATCTCCGGCAGGTCGGCGGACAGCTCCCGCGTGGTCACGACCGTCCGCGCGCCGGCGTCGCCCAGCATGTACGCGATGCGGTCCTGCGGGTGGTCGGCGTCCAGCGGCAGATATGCCGCTCCGGCCTTCATCACGGCCAGCAGGCAGACCACGAGTTCCGGCGAACGGGGCAGCGCCACGGCGACGACGTCCTCGCCGCCCACGCCCCGGGCGGCCAGAAGCCGGGCGAGGCGGTTCGCGGCGGCGTTGAGCTCCGCGTACGTCAGCTCCCGGTCCTCGCACACGAGGGCGACGGCGTCCGGGGTACGGCGCATCTGCTGCTCGAAGGCGGCGGGCCAGGACAGCTCGGGCACCTTACGGGGCGCCACGCCGAACTCACCGAGCAGCTGGGCGTGTTCCGCGTCGGAGACCAGCTCCAGGTGCGCGACCGGGCGGGACAGTTCCCCGGCGAACGCGTGGAGCAGCATGAGGAAGCGCCGCTCGTGCTCCGCCAGCGTCGGCTCGTCGCACACGTCAGCGTCCGCGTCGAAGTGGATGCGCAGGCCGGGGTCGACATCGAAGTCCTCGATCGTGATCGCCAGGTCGCTGACCGGGCCGAGCCACAGCGGGACGAGGTCGGCTTCGAGATCCCGGAAGCGCAGACTCCCGTCGCGCGGCAGGATGTTGACCGTGGGGCCGACGAGTTCCTGCACTCCGTCGACCAGTCCCAGGTCCCTGGCGAGGTCTTCGGCCCGGTAACGGCTGTGCGTGACGGTCTCGGCGATGGCCTCATGGACGGCGGCCAGGAGCTGGGTTGCGGTCATCTCCGGGCGGACGGTGACCCGCAGCGGCAGGATGTTGGAGACCATGCCGGGGATGTGCCGGGTCGCGGGGGCCTGCCGGGTGGTGACGGGCAGGCCGAGGACGAGGTCCTGTTCGCCGGTGGCGCGGTGCAGGTAGGCGGCCACGGCTGCTACCAGAAGGCGAGAGAGCCGCACGTCGGCGTCGGCTGCGGCGGTGCGCAGCCGGGCGGCGACCGGAGCCGGGAGTTCTGTCGTACGGCGGATGCGCCGCTGCATGGGTGCCGAGGCGCGCTCGACGAGCCGGACGGGCTCCGGGCGGTCGGCCATCCGCTCAAGCCAGTACGCGCGGTCCTCCGCGTACCGCTCGGAGGCACGGTAGGCGGTGTCCGCGTCGACCAGCCGGGAGAGCGCCCAGTCCGGAGCGGGGACCTTGTCGTCGTCCGGGGTTTCGTCGTCGCCCGTGTAGAGGTCGCCGGCGCGGCGGGCGATCTGGGCGATACCGACACCGTCGACGACGATGTGGTGGTAGCGCTGGTACCACCAGACGCGGTCGTCCGCGAGCCGGAGCAGCACCTGGGCGAACAGCGGGCCTTCGGCGAGGTTGGCGGGGCGGTCGCGGTCTGCTTCCATCCACCGGTGGGCCGCGTCCTCGGGGTCGGGCTCGCCGCTGAGGTGGACGAGGGGGACGTCGACCGGGAAGCGCGCGGGGACCTGGTGGGGTACGCCCTTCTCGGCGACGATCCGCACGTGCAGGCTTTCGGCTTCCTCGGTGGCCTGCCGGATGGCGGCCGTCAGGCGGTCGAGGTCGATGTCACCGTGGAGCTTCAGGACGAACGAGACGTTGTAGGCCGAGCCGTCGGGCTCGATCTGCTGGGCAAGCCAGATGCCGGACTGCCCGCCCGTGACGGGTGTACCGGACGCGGTTGTCCGGTCCGACTCGGCGTCAAACATCGTTCGTGGCCCTTCCTGATGGTCCCTGGCAATACGTCAGTGGTGGGTCGTCGCGTTGCGAGCCGCGCCCGCCGGGTGCGGAAAGGCCACCGGGCGGGCGGGTCGGGCTGGAGCCTGGACAGGTGCCGGCGGGCGGCACCCCGCCCGGCCTACTTGATGGCCTCCAGCATCGGTACGACCTGGTCGATGGCGTACGGGATCGACAGCACCGTGTTGAAGGAGAGCGCGGCGCCGATGTCCGGGCTGTCGTACGGCAGGAACAGGTCCCGCTTCTCCTGGTACACCTTGGTCTTCTTGTACAGCGGGTCGGCCTTCATGGCCTTTTCCGTGTCAGGAGTGCCCAGCCACACCGTGCGGTCGGCCTCCATGACGTCGAGGCGCTCGACGCTGAGATCGGCGATGTTCTCCTTGCCGAGGGCCTTGCGGTACTTCTCGGAGGTGGTGAAACCCATCTCCGTCAGGAAGATGACCTTGGGATCGTTGGGGGAGAACGCGGAGAACTTGCCCGGCTCGTAGGGCTCGCCGACGGCGACCGTCTTGCCCTTCCACTCGGGATGCTTGTCGCGGACGGCCTTGAAGCGGGCGTCGATGTCCGAGATCAGCTTCTCGGTCTCGTCCTTCTTGCCCAGCGCCTTGCCGATCTGCCGGGTCATGTCCTGCCAGGGCGCCTGGTAGTCCTCATGGCCCTTGGGCTGGGCGACGACCTTGGTGATCTTGGAAAGGGTGTCGTACTGCTCCTTCTTCATGCCCGAGTACTGGGCGATCACCAGGTCCGGCTTCAGCGCGGCGATCTTCTCGATGTTGTAGTCGTCGCGCTCACCGACGATCTCCGGCAGGTCGGAGCCCCACTTGTCCTTGGTCCAGGGCCACTTGCCGTACGGCCGCTCCTTGAACCAGTCCACGGCACCGACCGGCTTGATCCCGAGCGCCAGCACCGCGTCCTGGTCCGACAGGCCGAGCGTGACGACCTTCTTGGGCTCCTTGTCGATCGTCGTGCTGCCGTACTTGTGCTCCACGGTGACCGGGAAGGCGGACTTGGCGTCCGCGCCGGCCGAGGACGTGGACTCGGATGAGGCGTTGTCGGTCCCGCCCCCACAGGCGGTCAGGGCTAGCGCGGCGACGACGGCGACGGCCGCGCGGGGTACGTATCTGACGAGCCGCGTCAGCGCAGGTCGTGTACCAGTGGACACGGATGTTCCTTTCACGGGGATTTCACGGTGCGTGCTACGTGCCTGCCCGCCGTGTATGACGGCGGTACCGGCGGGCGGTGCGGTGTGGGGGGTGGGACGGGCGATCACTTGATGACGGTCAGCAGTGGCTCGATTTCGTCGATCGCGTACGGGATCGACAGGACCGTGTTGAAGGAGAACGCCGCGCCGATGTCCGGGTCCTGGTAAGGGACGAACAGGTCGCGCTTGTCCTGGTGGACTTTCAGCTTCCTGTACAGCGGCTCGGCTTTGATGCGGTCGTCGGCCTCGGTGCTGGAGGTGACCCAGACGAGGTGGTCGACGTCGAGCACGTTCAGCTTCTCGGCGCTGAGTTCGGCGACGTTCCAGCCCGGCTCGGCCAGCTTGTCGATCTCGGGGTGGAGCTCGAAGCCGAGTTCGTTGAAGAAGATCGCCTTGGGGTCGGTCTTCGTGAACGCCGCGTACTTACCCGCCTCGAAGCTGTCGGCCACGGCGAGCGTGCTCTCGGCCCACTCCGGATGCTTGTTCCGGACTGCCTCGAAGCGCGCGTCGATGTCCGAGATCAGCTTCTCAGTCTCGGTTTCCCTGCCGAGCGCCTTGCCGATCTGCCGGGTCATCACCTGCCACGGCGCCGCGTAATCCGCGTGGCCCTTGGGCTGAGCGACGACCTTGGTGATCTTGGAGAGGGTGTCGTACTGCTCCTTCTTCATGCCCGAGTACTGGGCGATCACCAGGTCCGGCTTCAGCGCGGCGATCTTCTCGATGTTGTAGTCGTCGCGCTCACCGACGATCTCCGGCAGGTCGGAGCCCCACTTGTCCTTGGTCCACGGCCACTTGCCGTACGGCCGCTCCTTGAACCAGTCCACGGCACCGACCGGCTTGATCCCGAGCGCCAGCACCGCGTCCTGGTCCGACAGGCCGAGCGTGACGACCTTCTTGGGCTCCTCCTCGATCGTCGTGCTGCCGTACTTGTGCTCCACGGTGACCGGGAACGCGGCGGAATTCGCGCCCGCGCCGGCCGACGCGGAGGACGTGGACCCCGCATCGGCGTTGTCGGTCCCGCCCCCACAGGCGGTCAGGGCAAGCGCCGCGACGGCAGCCACGGCCACCCGCGGGATGCATCTGGCGAACCGCGCCAGCACAGGGCGTGTACCAGTGGACACGGATGTTCCTTTCACGGTGTTGCGCAGTGCTGCCAAGCCTGCCGGGTGCGGTGCCACCAGGCGGGGCGCGGCGGTGTGGGGGGGGTGGGACCGGTGGGCGGACTAACGAGCGGTGCTGCCGATTCCGTCGGCGACCGGCCGGGCCTCGTCGGAAGCGGACTTGAGGCCCCGGTCGAGGAGCGAGTCCAGGATCTCGCCGACCCTGATGGCGGTGTTGGACAGCAGGGACGACGTGATGCCGTGGGTGTGCTCCGTGCCGCCCTGCAGGTAGATACCGCAGCGCAGGTCGGAGTCGGTCGCGATGCGGTAGTCGCGCTCGACGCGGACGCGGCCCGTGTCGTCGCGGAGGCAGCTGTCCGCGACCTCGCCGAGGAGGCCGAGGGGGTCGGCGGGGCTGTAGCCGGTGGCGAAGACCACGACGTCGGCGTCCAGCGTGGTCTCCTCGCCGGTGACGAGGGACTTGACGGTGGCGCGGACCTTGTCCGGCGTCTCCTCGACATCGGTGAGCCGGGACACGTTGAGGAAGCGGAGCCGCTCGGTGCCGAGGACCTTCTCCTGGTACATCTGCCGGTACAGGTCGTCGATCAGGTCGATGTCCACCACCGAGTAGTTGGTGTTGCCGTGGTAGTCCATCAACTGCTGCTTGACGTTCTCGGGTGCGGCGAAGTACTCGTCGACCGCCGCGGGGTCGAAGATCCGGTTGGCGAAGCTGCTGTCGTCGGCGGGGCTGTAGCCGTAGCGGGAGAAGACGGCGCAGACCTCGGCCTGAGGGAAGCGGCGGTGGAGGTAGGCGACATTCTCGGCGGCGCTCTGACCGGCGCCCACGACGATGAACCGAGTGGGCGCGGTGCCCTCCAACTCATCCACCTTCGCCAGCAGTTCGGAGTTGTGCCAGACGCGGTCACCGCGCTCGACGCCCTCCGGCATGAGGGGACGCAGCCCGGTGCCGATGACGAGGTTGCGGGCCCGGTGGACCACGAGCCCCTCCCCCGACCGGACCGTCACGTCCAGGTACTCGACGTCTCCGTCACGGACGACAGGCGTGACGCCGACGACCTCGTGGCCGTAGGAGACCATGTCGTCGACCTTGGCCGCGGCCCACTCGAAGTAGTCGTGGAACTCCACCCGCAGCGGGAAGAGGTTCTTGTGGTTGATGAAGTCGATCAGCCGTCCCTTGCTCTGCAGGTAGCACAGGAAGCTGAACTCGCTGGCCGGGTTCCGGAGCGTCACCAGGTCCTTGAGGAAGGACACTTGCATGGTCGCGTCGTCGATGAGCATGCCGCGGTGCCATCCGAAGCGCGGCTGCTGCTCGAAGAAGTGAGCGGTGACCGCCTCCTGCCTACCGACGCGTGCGTTGTGCTCGCTGAGTGCGATCGCCATGGCCACATTGGACGGTCCGAAGCCGATGCCTATGAGGTCGTGGACCGGTGGTGCGTCACCAGGAAGAACCTGTGACATGTCACTCCCATCGTGCGGGGCCGCCGCCTGTCGAGCGTGCGGAGAGTGAAGGTGGGCACGCCGATGGAGCGGCTCACCAAACTTAGGCGAGGCTAAGCTAAACCTGTGAAGCTGTCGATAGGACAAAACGGACGGCCGGACATCGGCAGCTGTCAACTGGGGCACGGTGTACAGGCGTTGCAAACCAAGGTAAGCCTTGCTTTACTTGCCGCCGGTCTATCCCTGCTCTGAGGAGGAACCCCATGCGGGTCGTCATGTTCGGTTACCAGACCTGGGGGCACCGCACCCTGCAAGCCCTCCTGGACTCCGAACACGACGTGGTCCTGGTCGTGACGCACCCCAAGAGCGAGCACGCGTACGAGAAGATCTGGAGCGACTCCGTCGCCGACCTCGCCGAGGAACACGGCGTTCCGGTGCTGATCCGCAACCGCCCTGACGACGACGAGCTGTTCGAGCGTCTCAAGGAGGCCGACCCGGACATCATCGTGGCGAACAACTGGCGGACGTGGATCCCGCCGCGCATCTTCGACCTGCCGCGCCACGGCACGCTGAACGTGCACGACTCGCTGCTGCCGAAGTACGCCGGCTTCTCCCCGCTGATCTGGGCACTGATCAACGGCGAGTCCGAAGTGGGCGTCACCGCCCACATGATGAACGACGAACTCGACGCCGGCGACATCGTCCGGCAGGAGGCGGTGCCGGTCGGACCGACGGACACCGCCACGGACCTCTTCCACAAGACCGTCGACCTGATCGCCCCGGTCACGATCGGCGCGCTCGACCTCATCGCCGCCGGGCAGACGGAGTTCACCAAGCAGGACAGGTCCCAGGCGAGCTTCTTCCACAAGCGGTCCGCCGAGGACATCCGCATCGACTGGACCTGGCCGGCGGAGGACCTCGAACGCCTCGTCCGCGCCCAGTCCGAGCCGTACCCCAGCGCCTTCACCTTCCACAAGGGCAGGCGACTCGAGATCCTGGCCGCCGTGGTGTCCCAGGGCCGCTACGGCGGTACACCCGGCCGGATCTTCTATCGCGAGGGCGACGGCGTGGTGATCGTCGCCGGGGCCGACGCGCGCACCGGCCGCAATCACGGCCTGGCCATCACGCGCGTACGGACCGAGGACGGCCGGGAGCTGGGCGCGACGGAGTACTTCACCTCCATGGGCGGCTACCTGACCAGCCACCCCTGACCTGATCCGCCGGCCGGCCTCCCCTCAGAAGTTCCTGACCACCTCGGCCCCCAGCCACAACAGGATGGCCAGGGCCGCGAGCACACCGACGGCCTGCACGACCCAGCGCGGAATTCCACTCATGGCACCCGTCCTCACCGAGTGGGTGTACACGTCCTGCCCCCCACCTACCCTCAATGGCCGGACTCCCCACCCCCGGGCCCTGCACACGTAGGTGCCTGAACCCTGGAGGGAATACCCCAGGGGGGTATACGTTGAGGAGGTGGACGGTTCACGCTGGACAGGAATGGGATGAAGGCCATGGACCACAGCTCGCACCACGCAGGGCACGCGGGAGCGTCCTGGGGCATGGCGGTGAAGGCGACGCTGCACTGCCTGACCGGCTGCGCCATCGGCGAGATCCTCGGCATGGTCATCGGCACGGCGCTGCTGTGGGGCAACGTGCCCACCATGGTCCTGGCGATCGCGCTGGCGTTCCTCTTCGGCTACTCGTTCACGCTGTTCGCGGTACTCCGGGCCGGCCTGAACCTCCGGAGCGCGATCAAGGTCGCGCTGGCCGCCGACACCGTCTCGATCGCCGTGATGGAGTTCGTCGACAACGCCATCATCGCCCTCACCCCGGGCGCGATGGACGCCCATCTGTCCGACGGGCTGTTCTGGTCGGCCCTGCTGGGCGGGTTCGCGGTCGCCTTCGTGATCACCACTCCGGTCAACAAGTGGATGATCGGCCGCGGCAAGGGCCACGCCGTCGTCCACGCCCACGCCCACGCCCACGCCCACCACTGACGACCGGACCGGCAGGCGGGGCCGTTCCGGCGCGCCGCCTGCCGACTGGAATGCCGGCGGTTCAGGACGGGCGGGCGACGGGCAGCCAGATGCGCATGCCCGTCGGTCCCCGCTCGGCCCACCGGTGGTACGGGACGAGGGCGAGCTCCATGGACGCGGTACTGCCCGTTCCGCGTACGTCGGCCGGTGTCCCGTACGGCCAGGCCGGTTCGGGATCGTTCCGGTGGTTCGTGGAGGCCCTGACCGTGACGCGGCGCTCGTGGTCCATGGGCGCTGCGCGGGTGTCCACTGTCAGATCGTCGAGCTCGGTGCCGTCCGGGAGGTCGACGGATTCCGCGCAGTACACGAGCGGGCCGCGTTCGACGGCGACGCAGCCCCGGAGGGCGTCGATGCGGTGATCCGGCCAGGTGAAGCGCGGGGTCATCGGGAGGTGGAGCCGGATCTCCTCCCCGGGCTCGAGTTCGCGGTCCACGACGGCCAGGCCCGGTGGGACGGGGCGTCGGCGCCCGCCCTCGTCCAGCTCGGCGCCCCGGGCCCAGGCGGGCACGCGCAGCCGGAGCGTCACCGGCCCTTCGGACGCCTGCAGGACCCGCACGGTCACGAGACCGTCCCGCGGGTAGTCCGTCTCGACCTCGAGCGACACGGACCGCCCGTCCCCCAGCTCGGCCTCGATCCGGGCGCCGGCGTACTGCAGCAGCGTCAGTTCGTGCCGCCCGGCCGTGGCGAGGTAGGTGTGCCAGGTGGCCAGCGTGCGGGCGACGTTGGTGGGGCAGCACGACACGTCGAACCAGGCGGCGCGGGAACCGCCCTCGGCGCGGGGGCTCACGGCGTCGTCGTCGGAGGCCGCGCCGGGCACCCGCTGCTGGAGCGGGTTGGCGTAGAAGAACGCCCGCCCGTCCGAACGCGGCGAGGTGGCGATGATGTTGAAGAAGGTGCGCTCGGCGAGGTCGGCGTACCGGACGTCTCCGGTGGCGAGATACAGCCGCCACGACACCATGACCGAGGCCACGCCGGCGCAGGTCTCGCAGTAGGCGCGGTCCGGAGGCAGCTCCCAGTCCTCGCCGAACCCCTCGTCCTGGTGCCGGGAACCCATGCCGCCGGTCAGATGGGTGCGCCGCGCCACCGCGTTCGCCCACTGGCGCTCGACGGCGGCGAGGAGCTCCTGGTCGTCCTGCTCCACGGCGACGTCGACGGCGGCGGCCGACAGGTACAGCGCGCGCACGGCGTGGCCGCGCCAGGTGTCGGCCTCGCGGATCGGCACGTCGTCCTGGAAGTAGGCGCGGCCGAGCGGGATGTCCTTCAGGGTGCCGTGCCCGCGGCGGTCCAGGAACAGCCGCGCCTGCTCGACGTAGCGGCTCTCGCCCAGCGCGCGCCCCAGCTCGGCCAGTCCGACCTCGATCTCGGGATGGCCGCAGATGCCCTGCAGCCCGTCGGGGCCGAAGGTGTCGCAGACGTGGTCGGCGGCCCGGCGGGCGACGGCCACGAGCTCGTCCGGGCCGGTCGTGCGGAGCCGGGCGACGGCGGCCTGCAGCAGGTGCCCGGTGCAGTACAGCTCGTGGCCGAACTCCAGGTCGCTGTAGCGGGGCTGCCGGCCGGTGTGCCCGAAGCAGGTGTTGAGGTAGCCGTCCGCGTCCTGGGCGCGGGCGATGCGTGCGGTGAGCCGGCGCACGGCGTCGTCATGGACCTGATCGCCCGAACGGCCGTACTCCCACGCCAGGGCCTCGATGAGCTTGTAGACCTCGGAGTCGGCGAAGGACCAGCCGGCCCGGTCGGGTCCGGTCGTGCCGTCGGCGACCCGGTCGAAGTTGGCGAGCCAGCCCAGGCGTTCCATCCACTGCTCGCAGTGCTCGAGGGTCGCCGTGGCGTTGGTC
>NZ_JBQQCE010000985.1:0-779 GCF_052245645.1 Streptomyces sp. KR55
CCCTCCGGCAGCGGCCGCGGCGAGGCGACGTAACGGGCCAGCGCGTCGATGAGCTCGCCCGGTTCGCTGCCGTCCAGGAAGACACTGCGTACGGAGCAGACGTCGACGTCGTAGTCGTCCGGGGCCGGCGAGCCGGGCAGCACCACGGCTCCGCCGCGCGGCACCTGCACACCGAACTCGCGCAGGGCCCCGTTCACGGGCCGCAGCTGGTGCGGCGCGGCGCGGTGCTCCACCACGCGGTGCCGCAGACCCGGCGGCAGCAGCCGGGCCAGCGGCAGGCGTCCCAGCGCGTCGGGCGTCATGGCCTCGTGGACGACGACGTGGACGGACCACGCGCTGCGCGCGGCGCCCCTGAGTACGCGCCGCAGGTCCTTGTCGTCCGGGGGCAGCGGGTTGACGTCCCGCAGGCGCAGGTCCGCGTCGGCCTCGTGGTCCCAGGCGGCGTCGGGATCGTCCGGCCAGAACATGGTCGCGGGGGACGGCCATCGCAGGTCCCACGGACGCTCCGCCTCCGCCGCCAGCACCCACTCCTGCCCGGCGGCCGAGCCGTGGGCGAGGGCCAGCCTGGCCCGCACGGTCACCGTCCCGTCCACCTCCCAGCGGGCCTCGAAGACGCGTTCGCGGGCGCCCTCGGGCTCGGGCAGCTCCAGATGGTCGCGGATGACGCCGCTGTCCTTGAGGTGCTGGAGGTTGCGCCGGAGGACGTCTTCCGCGGCGGGCCCGACGTGGCGGCCATGAGCCAGCCAGACCGTGGGGGGAGTCATGGGGCGGACGGTGGT
>NZ_JBQQCE010000986.1:0-778 GCF_052245645.1 Streptomyces sp. KR55
GCCAGTTCCTGTGCGGTGCGTGCGATGTCCGAGGTGGTGCCGATGCGGGCGCCGACGTCCTTCAGCAGGAGCGTGTGCTGCCGGGCGGGCGGCTCCTGCGCCCTGTGGTGCGCCGCCAGGCATACGGCGCGCACCCGGCCGTCCAGGTCTTTCATCGGGGTCAGCGAGGTCGGCCGGTCGTGCTGTGGGCCTGGCGGCGTCGCGGGGCGGATGTCGGCCTGCAGGTACTGCGGCTCGCCGGTTTCGAAGGCCAGGCGCATCCTCCTGTCGGCCTCCTCGCTCGTGGGATGCGGCGCGATCTCCGGCAGACGCAGCCCGCGCATCTCGGTCTCCGTGAATCCGAGCGCGCGCTCCATGGCGGCGTTCGCCCGCACCAGTCGCAGATCCGTATCGAAGACCGCCAGGCCGCAGGGGGACTGGGTGAACACCCATTCCCCCAGCGTCTTTTCGCCGGGCGTGCTGGGCCGGCCAGCCACGGCGGACACCACGAGCCACTCGTCGGCCTGCCCGCCGGGCGGGCGCCGGTTGGCGAGCAGTCGCAGCCGAAGCCGGCTGCCGTCCCGGTGCCGCACCGCCACGCTGCCGCTCCACCTGTCCCGCCCGGGCGCATCCCGCCGCGCGCGCTCGCCGGGCGCGTCGGCGAGCAGATGGGCGGCGGGGCGCCCCACGACCTGCGGGGGCTCGTAGCCGAGCAGCCGCCGCGCCCCCTCGCTCCACCCCGTCACGATGCCCTGCGCATCGACGGTGGCCGCGGCCGTGTACGCCGACTCGCCGAAGT
>NZ_JBQQCE010000987.1:0-761 GCF_052245645.1 Streptomyces sp. KR55
CGCGGCCCAGACACCGGAGGTGCCGTGCAGGCCCAGCGTGCGGCGCCGCCCGTGGTTGCCGCGCAGCTTGCGCAGGGCTCGGCGGCGGTCGAACCACAGCACCAGGCCGCCGGCCGCGATCACCCACAGCCAGCTCGCGGCGAGCTCACTGTACAGGCGGCCGGTCTCGCCCAGGTGGAGGTCGCGGTGGAACTCGTCGATCCAGGTGCGCAGCGGCAGCGCCCCCGTGGAGCCGTACTGCTCCAGGGACCCGCGCACCTCGGCGGTGTACGGGTCGACGAACACGGCGAGTGTGTGGTCCTCGTGGACGCCCGGCACGCCGGACAGCAGGACGCGCGTGGTCGCGTCGGCCTCCGGGGAGGGCCGCACGGCCGAGACCGTGCCCTCGGGGTGCGCCTCGCGCGCGGCCGCCACCTGCTCGGATATCGGAAGCTTGGTGTCGCCGACGTCGGGGACGGTCATCTCGTCGGCGTACAGGATCTTCTCGGCCTGGAAGGAACCGGCGTACAGGAAGCCGGTGGTGGCCGCGACGAGGAGGAACGGCGCGACGAGCAGGCCGGCGTAGAAGTGCAGTCGCAGAATCAGCGGGCGCAGGGGCGCCCATCTGCCAGGGAACGGCGCCGACTCGGCCGACTGCGGGGCCTCGTCCGTGTCGGGCGAGGAGGTGATGGTCATCGGTGGGTGTGCTCCGGGGAGTGGGGACGATTTTCAGCCAGGTGGTGCATGAGTCGGGCTGCGGAGCCGTCGAGTTCCCGGAGGAT
>NZ_JBQQCE010000988.1:0-759 GCF_052245645.1 Streptomyces sp. KR55
CCCAGCCGCTTGTCCGCCCAGGACACGCCCAGCTGGTAGGCGAACATCCAGCCCGGTAGCAGATTGAGCAGACTCACCCAGGACGGCATCGCGTCCGCGTACGGCCCGTAACGCAGGAAGTCGACCACCGCGACCGAGCCGAGCAGCGGGGCCGCGGACCGGAAACCGAGGCGCTGCGAGGCGCGGACACAGTACGGCGTGAGGGCCGTGATCACGGCGTAGACGCCGACGAACCACAAGGGCTGGACGACCAGTGTCGACGCGGTGTGCAGGGTGGCGGTCGGGACGCCGAGGCCGTAATGGAGGGTGGGAAGCAGCAGCGCCCATACGGCGGTGACGCCGAGGACCGGGCGGCCCAGGCGGGTGAGCCGACCGGTGATCCACTCGCGGGCCGAGCCCTTGCGGCGCTGGTAGGACAGGTACGAGGAGTAGCCGCCGACCAGGAAGAAGATGCCCAGCATCTGGAGGATCCAGCTGGCCGGGGCCAGCGCGCCGAACGTGGCCAGCGGGCTGGCGTTGTGCAGACCGCCGCCGGTGTCGAGGGTGAAGCCGCCGAGCAGCCAGTGGCCGGTCGGGACGGCCAGGAGCGCCAGCGCGCGCAGGCCGTCGATGGCGCGGTCGCGGTGGGCGGGGGTCCGGTCGTCGATCTTGGCGGTGAGCTTCGCGAGCTTCGTGGGGGTCTTCATCACAGGTCTCCGTCGGCGATCGCCGCGAACGCGGTCAGGGTGGAGGTGCCGGGGGTGAAGTACTCGTCGTGCG
>NZ_JBQQCE010000989.1:0-754 GCF_052245645.1 Streptomyces sp. KR55
GCACCGAGTAGATGTGAGCGGACGAGTGTCAGGCGGTGAATCCCCCGTCCGCGTGGAGTACGGAGCCGGTGACGGCGAAGGAGTCGGCCGAGCAGGCCCAGGCCACCACGGCGGCCACCTCCTCGGGTTCCAGGGGGCGTCCGGTGAGCTGCTGTTCGGCGAGCTTGTCGACCTCCGGCAGCTCGTAGAGGTCGGCCGTGGCGCGCAGCATGTCCGTGCGGGTCGAGCCGGGTGACACGGCGAGCGCGTTCACGCCGGTGTCCCGCAGGTCGCAGGCCAGGCCGCGGACCAGGCCGACCACGGCGTGTTTGGCGGCGCAGTAGGCGCCGAGCCCCCACAGTCCGCGGTGCGCGGCGGCCGAGGCAAGGGCGACGAACCGGCCGGTGCGGGGCTGCGGCCTGCGCAGCAGGGCGGGCACGGCGGCGCGGGCGAGGTGGGCCACGCCCATGACGTCGACGTCGAGCAGGGTCCGCCACTGCGCGTCGGTCTGTTCCCAGACCGGGCCGCCGCCGAGCATGACGGCAGCGGCGGCCACGGCGGCGTCGAGACCGCCGAACTCGCGCTCGGCCACCTGCACGGCGGCCTGCAGCGCGGCCGGGTTGCGGACGTCCGCTCTGACCGTGCGGACCAGCGGGAACCCCCGGGCCAGGAGGTCCAGTTGTTCCGGGTCGGCCAGCGGGTAGGGCACGTCGGGGTCGTCCTCGCAGCGGTCCACGGCGACGACGGCCCAGCCCTCGCGGGCCAGCCTGCGTAC
>NZ_JBQQCE010000990.1:0-751 GCF_052245645.1 Streptomyces sp. KR55
AAGCGGCTCGTCGCCTACCTGGTGCCGCGAGAGCCCGCCGCGGAACCCGACGAACTGCGGTCGTACGCCGCCGAGTCCCTGCCCTCGTACATGGTGCCGTCGGCCGTGGTGACGATGCCGTCACTGCCGCTCACCCCGAACGGCAAACTGGACCAACGCGCCCTGCCGGCGCCGGACTTCGGAGCGCTGGTGTCGGGGCGGGCGCCGCGCTCGCCGCGGGAGGAGACCCTGTGCCGGCTCTTCGCCGAGGTTCTCGGCGTCGAGCAGGTCGGCATCGACGACGACTTCTTCGTCCTCGGCGGCCATTCGCTGCTGGCGACCCGTCTCGTGGTGCGCATCCGCGCCGAACTCGGCGCGGAGGTCCCCCTGGGCACGCTCTTCCGGTCCTCGACCGTGGCGGAACTCGCCGCCGTGCTCACCGCCGACGGGCCCGCTCGCCCCGTGCTGCGCCGGGCCGCGCGGCCGGAGGCCGTGCCCCTGTCCTTCGCCCAGCAGCGACTGTGGTTCCTGAACCGCATGGAGGGAGTCGGGGCGGCCTACAACATGCCGCTCGCGCTGCGGCTGACGGGCCGGCTCGACCGTGCGGCGCTCCAGGCCGCGCTGGGTGACGTGGTGGCCCGCCACGAGTCGCTGCGCACGGTCTTCGCCGACGCCGACGGCGAGCCCCGCCAGGTGGTGCTCGCCGCCCCGGACGTACCGCTGCCGGTGACCGAGGCCGGCGAGGACGAACTGCCGGACCTGCTGACCGAGG
>NZ_JBQQCE010000991.1:0-749 GCF_052245645.1 Streptomyces sp. KR55
TAGCCCTCAAGGTCGACCCCGGCGTCCTGCACGAGCTCGGTGGACACCTGCACCAGGAACCCGTACTTGAACGCGCCCAGACTGACGCTCGACAGCGTCGGGTCAGACTCGGGGATCGCGGCCGCCTCGGAAACGATCGCGGCCGTCGACAGCGCGGAGGTGCGAGGCACCCGCAGCGTCTCACCCGACGTGGTGGTGAGCAGCGTGGCGCCCGCGCGGAGCACCGCCGAGGACTCCACCATGTGCTCGACGAGCTGGCCGTAGAACGACACGGGCGACATGTTCGCCGGCGCGGTGGTCACCAGGTCGCGGCGCTCCACACCCGGCTGATAGGCCGAACGCGGCTCCTCCCAATGCACATCGATCGGCCGCGGATTCCGCTCCAGGATCATCGACCGGAAGCTGTCGGCGAGTTCATCGTTACGCCGGTAGCGGCGGCCACTCGAGTACCGGCCCATGGCCGCGGCAGCATCCGCCGCGCGCCGCTCGCCGTCGGACACTTCCTTGATGCGCTCGTCGAGACGGTCGATCTCGTCGACCAGCCCGTCGTACCGCCGCTGCTCGTCGGCGGTCATCTCCCGCTTCATGTCGGCGGCCGGATCGACCACCGCGCGGGCCTCGGTCAGCAGCTGCTCGCGCCGTGCGCGAAGACGTTCCAGAACACCCATGAGGGTCTCCATCCACAGAGTTGGATGGAGACCCGGGGCTCAAGTGCCGCTCAGCCGGTCTCCGACTACACCCGTAGTTTA
>NZ_JBQQCE010000992.1:0-733 GCF_052245645.1 Streptomyces sp. KR55
CCTGCTGACCGAGGCGGCCACCGCGGGCTTCGACCTGTCCCGCGAAATCCCGCTGCGCGCCTCGCTGTACCGGAAGGGCACCGACGAGCACGTCCTGCTGTTGGTCGTCCATCACATCGCCGGGGACGAATGGTCCATGGGTCCGCTGGCCCGTGACCTGGCCGTCGCCTACCGGGCCCGCCTGGACGGCACCGCCCCGCGCTGGGCGGAGCTGCCGGTGCAGTACGCCGACTACGCCCTGTGGCAGCGAGAACTCCTGGCCGGTGAGGACCGGCCCGGCACGGTCGCCCACGAACAGCTCGCGTACTGGCGGGAGACACTGGCCGGCCTGCCCGACGAGCTGGACCTGCCCACCGACCGGCCGCGTTCCGCGATGACCGGCCGCAGCGGCGCGTCGCTGCCGATCACCTTCGACGCCGCACTGCACCGGAGCCTGCTGCGGCTGGCCGGAGAGCGCCGCGCCACCCTGTACATGGTGCTGCACGCCGGACTGGCCGGTCTGCTGACCCGGCTGGGCGCCGGCGCGGACATCCCGATCGCGGGCCCGGTCGCGGGCCGCACCGACGAGGCGCTCGACGACCTCGTCGGGTTCTTCGTCAACACCCTGGTGTTGCGCGCCGACACCTCAGGCAATCCCGCCTTCGACGAACTGGTCGACCGGGTCCGGGACGTGGATCTGGCGGCCTACGCCCACCAGGACCTGCCCTTCGAGCGGCTCGTGGAGGTCCTCAAC
>NZ_JBQQCE010000993.1:0-724 GCF_052245645.1 Streptomyces sp. KR55
CCGAGCAGTTCCGCGGGGGCCTGAACCCGCCCGGCGCGCTGTCGGCCCTCGACAAGGAGTTCGTCCTTCGCTGGTACCCGCCGGCCGGTGCTCCCCCAGTCTCGAACAGACTCGACCGGGGGGACCCCCATCGGCCGCCCGCGCTGGTGCCGTTCCGCTCGGCGCCGCTGGGTCTGCGGGCGGGCGAGCAGGCCGACTTCGTGGTCGAGCCGCCGGAGACCCGCGAGTACACGGTGGGCACCTTCGGCGACAGCGACACTGTCGTCGTGGTCTTCGAGGAGCGGGACGGCGAATCCCGCTACCTCACCGGACAGGACGACGGAGGCACCTCCGGCAACGCCACTGTCAGGGCCCGGCTCGTCAAGGGCCGCCGCTACTTCGTCCGTGTGCGCCTGTACTCCTCGTGGGGTCCGGGCGAGACGGCGGTCATGTGCTGGTGACAGCACGGCCCCGCGCCACGCGGACGCCTGGACCACAGTCCGGCACCGGGGGAGCGGTCGGGGACGTCACCTTCGGGGGAGGGTGACGTCTCCGACCACGCCATGGATGTGTGCGCGTACTCATCCCGATCGACAGGGCCTGTCCGGCGGATCAGGTCGGAGGAAAACGGCGGCACCTCGTCGGTGCAGGTGAGCGGGGCGTGGTGCGTCCAGCTGCAAGGCGGAGGAGGGCGGCGACGCGATGGGGGTCCCCCCGCGCGAGCGAAGCCGAGCGGGGGGGGAGT
>NZ_JBQQCE010000994.1:0-719 GCF_052245645.1 Streptomyces sp. KR55
CCAGACCGGCGGCGTGGGGGATCAGCGCACGCGCCGCTCCTCCAGTGGTGCGGCGCGCAGTCGTCCGGTGGTGTCGCTGGGCAGGTGTGGTGTGTGGCCGACGAGTCGGGCGGAGTTGGCGACCACGGCGATGCTGCTGGTGTTGTGGAGCAGGGCGGCCAGGACGGGGTTGATGGAGCCGCCGGCGCCCGCGACGAGGCCGGCGAGGTTCACGCCGATGGAGAGGGTGTAGTTCTGCCGTACGACGCGCAGGGTGTGCCGGCTGAGTTCCACGACGGCGGCGACCTGGCGCAGGTCGTTTCCGGCGAGGGCAATGTCGGCGGTCTCCAGCGCGACGTGGGAGGAGTGGGCGCCCATGACGATGCCGACGTCGGCGAGCGCGAGTGCGGGGGCGTCGTTGGTGCCGTCGCCGACCATGGCCACGCTGTGTCCCTCGGTCTGCAGGTCGCGGATCAGCTGGAGTTTGGCCTCGGGCAGTGCGTGGGCGTGGACTTCGGTGATGCCGAGGGTGTCGGCGACGGCCTGGGCGGTCTCGGGTGCGTCGCCGGTGAGCAGCACGATGCGGGTCACTCCGAGCTCGGTCAGCTGGCGGACGACGGTGTCGGCGCCGCCGCGTACGGCGTCGGACAGGCCGAGCATGCCGATGAGCTTCTCGTCGTGGGCGAGGCAGATGACGGTCTCGCCGGCGGCACGCAGCCGGCTCGTCCACTCCCGGGCCA